>CALXHO010000004.1 GCA_944388125.1 uncultured Gemmiger sp.
GCCTCGCAGCCCAGGTTCATGGCCTGCTGCATCTCACCGGCGCTGCAGGTGCCGGGCATCATCAGGCCGCCCTTGTCAAAGACGTGCTTGGTGACGTTGGGATCAAAGCCCGGAGAAACGATGAAGGAAGCACCGGCTGCCATGGCGCGGTCCGCCTGCTCGGTGGTCAGGACAGTGCCGGCGCCCAGCAGCATTTCGGGCACTTCGTCGTGGATCTTCTTGATGCAGTCCTCGGCGCAGGCGGTGCGGAAAGTGACCTCCGCAGCGGGCAGGCCGCCCGCGACCAGAGCCTTGCACAGGGGCACAGCCTCGTCAACGCTGTTGAACGCGATGACCGGGATAATACCGATTTCGTAAACGCGCTCTACGATAGGATTCATACCACATTCTCCTTTTTGCCATACATAAGGTTTACCATTCCATATTGCGGAACTGCGTTCCGCTTTTGGCTTGACCTCATTATAGCAAAGGGCCCGCGGCTGCGTCAATCGGTCATTTCTGCGTCAAAAAAGGAGGAATTTTCACCCGCCGGAGGGCATGTTCCGCAGGATGGTATGTCAGCTTGCCAAAAGCTCCATTTGCTGGTATACTTGTTCCATCATACGGAACCACCGGGGCAAATTTTGTTCCCACGGTCAAATTATGAATTTTTTGTTAAATTTTGCGGAAGGAGGAGCTCTCACCATGGCCAACGCCGGGGAAAAAGCAGAGCAGGGCGGTGTACAGAGCGTTGCACGGATCTTCGGCATCATCGAGGTGCTGGCGGCCCATCCGGCCGGGGTAGGCCTGCAGAAGCTGGCCGCCGAGGCGGGCCTGGCCAAAAGCACGACCCACCGTCTTCTGGCCAGCCTTTTGCAGCTGGGCTATGCCCGGCAGGACAGTGTCACCGGCAAGTACCGCCTGACGCTAAAAATGTTTGAGCTGTCGTCGGGGATCGTCAACAGTATGGACATCATGGGGGTAGCAAAGCTGCATCTGGAACGGCTGGCCCAGCGCACCGGCGAGGCGGTGCACCTGGTCATCCGGGATGCCCGGGACATCGTCTACCTGTACAAGACCGAGAGCGGCCCCATGCGCATGTCCAGCCGGGTGGGGCTGCGCAGTCCCCTCTACTGCACGGGGGTGGGCAAGGCCATTCTGGCCACCCTGCCCACCGCCGAGGTGGAGGAGATCTGGAAGCAGAGCCATCCCCGCAAGCTGACCGACAACACCATCACCGAACTGCCCGAGCTGCTCCGCCAGCTGGAGGAGGTACGCGCCCGTGGCTATGCCGTGGACGACGAGGAGAACGAGCTGGGCATCCGCTGCGTGGCGCTGTCCATTCCGGGGCCCAGCGGACGGGCGGACAGCGCCTTTTCCATCAGCGGCCTGGCTCCCTACATGACGCCGGAGCGGGTCCGCCGCATTGCCGACCTGGCCCTGGAGACCCGTTCGGACATTCTGCGGGATCTGGGCCTTGTCAACCAGTGACGGAAAGGCTACCATGATGACGGAGAGTGCCATCTCCGTCTGGCAGAATATTCTAAAAAGGAAAGGTCCTGATGGACAATGCCGCAGGAGACGATGGGGATTCTGCTGGCCTTTGCCGGGGCGCTGTTTGCCGGCGCCGTGGCAATCCTGGCAAAACTGGGATACACCGGGGTGGATTCCACCCTGGCGACGGCGCTGTGCACCGTGGTGGTGCTGGTGTTTGCCTGGGGGCTTGCCGCCCTGGGCGGGGAACTGCCAGCCCTGGCGGAAATTCCGGCCCGGAGCTGGGTCTTTCTCACCCTGTCGGGGCTGGCCACCGGCGCCAGCTGGCTGTGTTACTTTGCCGCCCTGCAAAAGGGGGATGTGGCCCGGGTGGCCCCCATCGACAAGAGCAGCACCATCCTCACCATGCTGCTGGCCATCCCCATCCTGGGGGAGATCCCCACGCCGTTGGGCGTGGCCTGCATGGTGGTCATGGGGGCGGGCACCCTGCTCATGGTGGGCGTCCCGAAACCCGGAACCCAGGGCGGCAGGGCCTCCGGCGGATGGCTGGCGGCAGCCTGGGCCAGCGCGGTGTTTGCGGCGCTGACCTCCATCCTGACCAAGCTGGGCGTCACCGGCATCGACTCGACGCTGGGCACGGCGGTGCGCACCACTGTTGTCCTGGTCATGGCCTGGGTCATGGTCCTGGTCAAGACCGGAGTGCCGGGGGCGGTCGGGGAGATGAAAACCATCCGGGGCAGCGGCTGGGTCTTTCTGGCCTTGTCGGGCATCGCCACGGGGGCAAGCTGGCTGTGCCAGAACGCCTCCCTCCAGCTCATCGACGCCTCCCTGGCCGCACCCATCGACAAGCTGTCCATTGTGGTGACCATCCTGTTTTCCCGCCTCATCCTCAAAGAAAAACTTCCCCGTGCCGCCCGCATCGGTCTGGTGCTTCTGGTGGCGGGCACGCTGGGCCTGCTGATCTGACAACCACAGGAGGTATCTGATGGAAAACCTGATTTTCGGCGCCTTCGCCACCCTGGAAGGCCACCGCGAGGGCGACGCCGCCAACCTGGGCAGCGCCGCCTACTACCGCTGCATTGTTGTGGCGCTGTGCAGCGCCAAGGCCTGCAACCCCGACTGCGACGTGGCCCTGGTGACCAACGCCCCGGTTCCCCAGCCCTACGCCGGGCAGCTGGAGGAGGGCGGGGTGCAGGTGATAGACTGTCCCTTCGACCGCTTCCGGGTGGATGCGGATCTGGAATGGTCCCTGGCCTTCTACAAGCTCTGCGCCCTGGACTGGGTGGTGCGCAATACTGATTACCGCCGCTGCCTGCTGCTGGATGCGGACACCTACACCCAGTACCCGTACACCGATCTCTGGCGGGAGGCCGACGAGGCGGTGCTGCTCTATCAGGTGCCCCACGCGGCCGGCCAGCCCATGACGGAGGCCATCAGCCGCAATTACGGCACCCTCTACGGCGGCGAGCCGGTGCTGACCCACTTCGGCGGGGAGCTGATCTGCGGCAGCCGGCAGCGCCTGACCGATTTCGTGTCCGAGTGCGCCGCCGTCTACGATACCATGAATGGGCAGGGTCTCCGCCCCCACGAGGGCGACGAGTTCATCACCTGCGCCGCCGCCTACCGCAGCCTGCTGGCCGGACGCCCGGTGCGGGCCGCCAACGCCTATATTTTCCGCTACTGGGTGGGGGCGCGGTTCTACTTTGTCAGCACCAACTACTGCAACGACCCGGTCTGCATCTTCCACCTGCCGGGGGGCAAAAACCGGCAGCTGCGGGTGCTCTACCGCTGGTATACCAGGAAAGGCGTCTTCCCACCCAGGGAGAAGGTCTACCGCCTCTGCTGCTTCCCGGCGGCCCATCCGCCCATCCTGCGCAGCATCTGGGTGCGCATCCTGGCAAGACTCTGACACACTTTGCAAAGAAAGGACACCGATATGGCAGAAGACAGGCAGCGTGACACCGCCGCGCGGCTGAGCGCGGTCATCCGTCAGCTCATTCCCCAGCGGGGCCAGGACAGCGACCAGCTGGGCCCCATGATGCGAGCCATCAAGGCGGTGCACTCGGTCACCGGCAGCGGCTCCACCGCCCCCGAGGACCTGGAACGCCAGCGGGCCGGGCAGGAGCTGTTCGCCAAGCTGGTGACCCCCTCCATCGGGGTCCGGGCAACGCCCTTCCATGTCGGGCAGATCCCTGCCGAGTGGGTCAGCATCGAGCAGGGCCACGACCGGCGCCATGTGGTGCTCTACTGCCACGGCGGCGGCTACACCTGCGGCCAGCTGGGCTATGCCCGCATCCTTGCCAGCAAGCTGGCTTTGGCCAGCGGCTGCGACGTGCTCTCCTTCGAGTACCGCCTTGCCCCCGAGCATCCCTATCCCGCCGCCATCCAGGATGCCCTGGCCGTGTGGGATCACCTGATGTATATGGGGGTGGGGGCCCGGGACGTCATCCTGGCCGGGGACTCGGCGGGAGGCAACCTGGTGCTGGAACTCTGCCTCAAGCTCAAGGAACAGGGCCGACGCCAGCCGCGTATGATGATCCTGATGAGCCCCTGGACCGACATGACCTGCTCGGGACTGTCCCACACCGACTGCGCCGACATCGACCCCATGCTGTCGGCGGAATATATCTCCTCGGTGCGGGAAGCCTACACCGGGCCCGGGGCCGACTGGTCCGACCCCTGCTACTCGCCGCTGTTCGGCGACCTGCGGGGCCTGCCCCCGGCTTTGATCCAGGTGGGCACCAACGAGATTTTGCGCTCCGACTCAGAGCTGCTGCATCACAAATTCCAGGAATCCAACGTCTATTCGGTCCTGGAAGTCTACGAAGACTGCTGGCATGTGTTCCAGCAGATGCCCATCCGCCGTGCGGCCCTGGCCATGGAGAGCGTGGGGCGGTTTGTACAGCGGATTCTGTAACGGCGCAATGCCGCGCAGCCGCCCGGCTGCGAAAAGGAGGGACGGCAGATGGCCGATACATGGTACCGGGTCGACAATGTGGCGAAAGTGTTCATTGCGACCAACTCCCGGCGGGACCCCAGGGTCTTCCGGGTCAGCTGCACCCTGAACGCCGATGTGGACGGCGACCGCCTGAACCAGGCGCTGCGCCTGACGGCAAGGCAGTTCCCCAACTTTCAGGTGACCTTGCACCGGGGGCTGTTCTGGAACTACCTGGAATCCACCCGCAAGGAACCCCATGCCGGGCCCGAAACGCTGGCCCCCTGCGCGCCGGTCTACGGGCCGGAACTGCGCAACGAACTGCTCTACCGGGTGAGCTATTACGGGCCCCGCATCCATGTGGAGATGTTCCACGCCCTCAGCGACGGCAACGGGGGACTGATCTTCCTCAAGGCGCTGGTCTGCCAGTACCTCAAACTGCTGGAACCGGAACGGCTGGCCCACGTGGTGCCTGAGACGGTGGCCCCGGCGGCCGACCTGGCCCAGGACAGCTTCCGCCAGTTTTACGGCGCCCGGGGCGGCAGGGGAGAGCGGGCCCCCCGGGCCTACCGCATGCACGGGGCAAAGCTGCCCTACGACCAGACCCAGTTTTTCGAGGCCCATCTGGACGTGAAGCAGCTGCTGACCCGGGCACGGGCGGAGGGGGTCACCCTGACCAGCTGGCTGGGGGCCCGGCTGATGCTGGCCATCCACGCCGAGGTGCCCCAGCTGGAGCGCCGCCGCCCGGTGGTCATCAGCCTGCCGGTCAACCTGCGCAACTATTACCCTTCCGAGACAGCCCGCAACTTTTTCAACAGCATCCGGGTAGGCCATGTCTTTGACGGCACCGAGACGGCGCAGAGCCTGGCCGCCGACTTTGACGCCACCCTGAAATATGAGTTGTCGGAGGAGCGGGTCAAGGCCCGGATGGACAGCTTTGAACAGCTGGAACACATGCCGGGCATCAAGCCGGTGCCGCTGTTCATCAAGAACAAGACGGTAGGCTTTTTCACCTGGCGGGAGAACCAGCGGGTCACCGCCACCCTGTCCAACCTGGGCGCCATCAAGACCCCTGCCGAGCTGGACCCCTGGCTGCGGGGCTTCACCGCCATGTCCAGCACCTCCACCATGTTTGTCTGCGTCAGTTCCTGGCATGATGATCTGGTGCTGGGCATCTCGTCGGCCTACCGGGGCACCGGAGTGCTGCGGCGGTTTCTGGGCGGCATGGCCAAGGAGGGGCTGGACGTCACACTCTACGCGACCGAGGTGGATAACGGATGAAAACTTGTCCCAACTGCAAGATCCGCGTGGGCGGCGATCCCGAATACTGCCCCCTGTGCCAGAGCCAGCTGCTGGGGGAGGGGGAAGCGCCCCGCTACCCCCATGTGGTGCCCGAACAGCGGCGCTACTCCCTGGCCTACAAGATCATCGCCTTTATTCTGCTCACGGCGGTGGTCATCTGCATGGCGGTGGACTTCCTGGTGGTGGACGGGGCACTTCACTGGAGCCTGCCGGTGCTCATCGGGGTGGTAGGCACCCTGATCCTGCTCCGCGCCCTGATGAAGCGCCGCCGCAACGCCCCCAAGCTGTTGTTCCAGACCCTGATCCTGGTCTCGGCGGTGCTGCTGCTCTGCGACTGGGTCACCGGCTGGCACCGGTTCAGCATCGACCTGGTCATCCCGGTGCTCTGCACCGTGGCCCTGGTGCTCAACTTTGTCTTTGCCTTTGTCAACCGCCGCTTCACCGAGAACAGCCTGGTCTATCTGCTGCTCAATATTGTCATCGGTGTGCTGCCCTATCTGGTGCTTCTTGCAAGCCCCAGCCACACCCCGGGACTGTGGCTCATCTGCCTCATCGTCAGCGTCATCACTTTCCTGGGGCTGGCCATCTTCAAGGCCCGGGATCTCTGGGCCGAACTGCAAAAACGCCTGCACCTGTGACCGTCATCCACACCCACCGCCAAGGAGGAAGCCGAAATGTCCAAAGATCTGCTGGTTATCGTCGACATGCAAAATGATTTCGTGACCGGTGCCCTGGGCACTGCCGAGGCCCAGGCCATGCTGCCCGCCCTGTCGGCGCTGGCCCACGGTTGGCAGGGCCCCGTCATCTTTACCCGGGACACCCACACCCCCGATTACCTCAACACCCAGGAGGGCCGCAACCTGCCGGTGCCCCACTGCATCCGGGACACCCCGGGCTGGCAGATTGTGGACGAGCTGCGGGACCTGACGGAGGGCGCGCCCATCTTTGACAAGCCCACCTTCGGCTCTACCCGTCTGGCCCACTATCTGGCAAAGGAGGAACCCGACAGCATCACCTTCTGCGGGACCTGCACCGGTATCTGCGTCATCAGCAACGCTCTGCTGGCCAAGGCGGCCCTGCCCGAGACGCCCATCCGGGTGGCGGCCTCCTGCTGTTCCTGCGTCACCCCCCAGAGCCACCAGACCGCCCTGGACGCCATGAAGCTCTGCCAGATCGAGATGGTCTGACGCCCGGCACAATACACAAACAGAAAAAGGCCCGGGGCCTGTCGCAGCGGACAGGCCCCGGGCCTTTGGTTATTTGCTTTTAGGAATTTGTAATTACAGATGCAGCACGCGGTCCTTGATCTCGGCGGTACGGCCCTGGTTCCAGAACTGGGTGCCGATGTAGCCGCAGGTCCGGCGGGCGACGTTGAGCTTGCTCTGGTCACGGTTGCCGCACTTGGGGCACTCCCAAACCAGCTTGCCGTCGTCCTCCACGATGCTGATCTCGCCGTCGTAGCCGCAGCACTGGCAGTAGTCGCTCTTGGTGTTGAGCTCGGCGTACATGATGTTGTCGTAGATGAAGCGCATGACCTGCATGACGGCTTCCAGGTTGTCCTGCATGTTGGGCACTTCCACGTAGCTGATGGCGCCGCCCGGGCTGAGCTTCTGGAAGTCACTCTCGAACTTCAGCTTGGTGAAGGCGTCGATCTCCTCGGTGACGTGGACGTGGTAGGAGTTGGTGATATAGTTGCGGTCGGTGATGCCGGGCACAATGCCGAAGCGCTTCTGCAGGCACTTGGCAAACTTGTAGGTGGTGGACTCCAGCGGGGTGCCGTAGAGGCTGAAATCAATGTTGGAGTCGGCCTTCCACTTGGCGCAGGCGTCGTTCATGTGCTGCATGACTTCCAGGGCAAAGGGCTTGGCGGCGGGGTCGGTGTGGCTCTTGCCGGTCATATACTTGCAGCACTCGTACAGGCCCGCGTAGCCCAGGCTGATGGTGGAGTAACCGCCGTACAGCAGCTTGTCGATGGTCTCGCCCTTCTTCAGGCGGGCCAGGGCGCCGTACTGCCACAGGATGGGCGCGGCGTCGGACAGGGTGCCCTTCAGACGGTTGTGGCGGCACATCAGGGCCTTGTGGCACAGTTCCAGGCGCTCGTCGAAGATCTTCCAGAACTCGTCAAAGTCCCCGTGGGAGGACAGGGCCACGTCCACCAGGTTGATGGTGACAACGCCCTGGTTGAAACGGCCGTAGTACTTGGGCTTGCCGTCGTAGTTGAGGGCGTTGGCCACGTTGTCCCAGCCGTTGCCGGAGCGGTCGGGGGTGAGGAAGCTGCGGCAGCCCATACAGGTGTACACGTCGCCGTGGCCCTCGGTCTCGCCCTTGGACAGCTTGTATTCCTTCATCTTCTTCTCGCTGATGTAGTCGGGCACCATACGCTTGGCGGTGCACTTGGCAGCGAGCTTGGTCAGGTAGTAGTAGGGAGAATCCTCGTGGATGTTGTCCTCCTCCAGCACGTAGATCAGCTTGGGGAAGGCGGGGGTGATCCAGACGCCGGCCTCGTTCTTGACGCCCTGGTAGCGCTGGCGCAGCATCTCCTCGATGATGATGGCCAGGTCGGACTTGAGGCGCTGGTTGTCGCCGGCCTCACCCAGGTACATGAACACCGTGATGAAGGGGGCCTGGCCGTTGGTGGTCATGAGGGTGACCACCTGATACTGGATGGTCTGGACGCCGCGCTTGATCTCCTCCCGCAGACGGTCCTCCACGATCTGGGAGACCTTCTCCTCACTGGGATGGACGTTGAGCTCATTGAGCTCCTTCTCCACATCCTTGCGGATCTTCTTGCGGCTGATGTCCACAAAGGGGGCCAGATGGGTCAGGCTGATGCTCTGGCCGCCGTACTGGCTGGATGCCACCTGGGCGATGATCTGGGTGGCGATGTTGCAGGCGGTGGAGAAGGAATGGGGCTTCTCGATGAGGGTGCCGGAAATGACGGTACCGTTCTGCAGCATGTCGTCCAGATTGACCAGGTCGCAGTTGTGCATGTGCTGGGCAAAGTAGTCGGCATCGTGGAAGTGGATGATGCCCTCCTCGTGGGCCTTGACGATGTCCGCAGGCAGCAGCATGCGCATGGTCAGGTCCTTGGAGACCTCGCCCGCCATATAGTCACGCTGGACTGAGTTGACGGTGGGGTTCTTGTTGGAGTTCTCCTGCTTGACCTCCTCGTTGTTGCACTCGATGAGGCTGAGGATGCGGTCGTCGGTGGTGTTGTGGGTGCGGCGCAGGCCCTGCACATAGCGGTAGGTGATATAGTGGCGGGCCACCTCGTAGGCGCCGGCGCGCATGATGCCGTCCTCCACCAGATCCTGGATCTCCTCCACGCCCATGGCATGGCTGCGGGACTCGCAGGTCTTCTGGACGGAATCGGCAATGGCAAGGATCTGGGCCTGGGTCAGGCGCTGGTCCTCCTCCACCACATTGTTCGCCTTGGTGACGGCGGCAATGATCTTGGAAATGTCAAACACGGCCTCGCTGCCGTTGCGCTTGATGATTTTCATAGCTTCCCTCCTGGATTCTCTGTGTGCGGACTGCTCCGCATCCCCGAAACGATCTATCACGTCGCGAAACTGTATGGAAACCATACAGGAACGTATCTCTTCTCGATTGGCGAGCACATTTATCTTACCGCGACGGGTGGGGAAAGTCAATAGCGGACACCACAATATATTGTGCTGCATGGGGTCAAAATATCAATATAGGCAATCAATTCACGTCCGAACGATGAAAATGGCGCCTGCCAAAAAAACGCCCCAATTTTTGGAGGATTTGAGTCAAAAATAACAAAATAACGATGCTTCGACATAAAATGGCGGTTTCGGGCGGAGGGCATCTTGCGCAATGCAGAGGGGTCTGCTATACTGCCAGATATGACAACACGGCGGGCAAAGGCACAGCATCTTGTTTCTGCCTGGCCCGCAAAACCAGATATAGTGTATTCGGAAAGGGAGATCGGGCATTGAACTACGCCAATATCAAGTACTGCGACATCGCCAACGGGGTGGGTGTGCGCACCAGCCTGTTTGTGTCGGGCTGCCGCCGCCACTGCAAAAACTGCTTCAACAAGGTGGCCTGGGATTTTGACTATGGCCAGCCGTTCGACAAGACGGTCCGCAACCAGATTCTGGCCAGCCTCAAGCCGGACTACATCGGCGGGCTGTCCCTTCTGGGGGGCGAGCCCTTCGAGCCGGAAAACCAGCGGGCGCTGGTGAGCTTTCTGCATGATGTCAGGGTCCTCTACCCCCACAAGACCATCTGGTGCTACACCGGCAACGTCTATGAGACGGAGCTGCTGCAGCCCTCGGCGTCCCGGTGCGAGGTCACCGACGAGATGCTCTCCTACATCGACGTTCTGGTGGACGGAGCCTTCGTGCAGGATCTGTACGACATCTCGCTGCGGTTCCGTGGGTCCTCCAACCAGCGCATCATCGACATGAACGCCACCCGTGCCGCAGGCCATGTGGTGCTGTGGCAGGATGACCCCATCTTTGCCGACCACAAGATGTAAGCCACAGCAAAACCGCCGCTTCCGCATGAACACATGCAGGGGCGGCGGTTTTTGTGCGTCCTTTTGCGGGAGCGGTCACAGCCAAAACTGTACCAGGTGACTGACGGTGTTGAACAGGCCGGGGGCGTTTTTGTACAGGTAGGGCTCGGCACCGAAGAAGAGCAGGAAGGCAAAAGCCATGCTGCCGGCGGCGGTCAGCACCATGGCGCTGCGGAAAACGCTCTGCACCCGGGGAACCAGGGGCTCGGCCAGATGCCGGTCGATGGACTGCTCGGCGGCCAGCCAGCACAGGGCGCCGGCAAACAGCAGGGGCATGGTGAAGTCCATCAGATAGCGGTAGAGGATCCCGGCCATCTCGGCGTCCAGGGCGGCCAGAGCGACCGCTCCGAACAGGCACCAGCCCACCATACCCCACAGTCTGTTGCGGGACAGGGTCCGGCGAAGCAGGGGCAGCAGGGCAAAGATCCACAGGTAGGGAGTGGTGGTGAGGACGCCGCCGTAGCACATCTCGGTGATTGTCTGGCCCAGGGCATTGGTGGAAACCAGGATGCTGCCGATATAGGGGAAGGTGGCCGAAATCGGGCTGGGAGCCAGCAGGAAGGCGAAGAGCGCAGGCCCGATGCGGGAGGCATTGAAACCGCGCTTGGTCATATCGTTGGTGGTGAGGTTATAGTTGGCGCCGAAGTCGAAGGGAGAGCCGAACCGGGCATAGTTGTACCACATGAGCCCGGCGGCGACGATCACCACAGGCAGGGCGAACAGGATGAACTCCACCGCGCCCTTGCGGGTAAAGAGCCGCCGTTCGGTGACATACCGGTGCCAGAAGATGGGCAGGGCCAGGAAGGCAAACAGCTCCATCTGGGGGCGGCATCCGGCCACCAGCGCCATGAAGAGGCTGCCCAGTATCAGGTGGGCGATCAGCCGTCCGCGGCGGGTGTCCGGAGTGTTGGCGGCGGCCATCCACTGCCACAGCGCCAGCACGATGAAAACTGCACCGAATAGGGTGACATACTCATAGACCATGAGCCGCAGCAGCAGAAAATGAAACTGGGCGCAGGAGGCCAGTACCGAACAGGCGATCAGGTAGGCGGCCGCCGAGAGATCGGGGAACCATCGCTTTGCCGCCTGCTGGACAAGGCCGAAGCAGGCAAAGACCATGGCCACCGACATGACAATCGCCCCGAAGATGGGCGGCAGGTTTTCCATGCCGGTCAAGGCCTCAAAGGGCAGCTGGAACAGCAGGGTGGGCACCACGCCGAAATAGACATAGTACCGGCCGTTGTAGAAAGCCACGTCCCACATGGCGTCGGGGGCCTGAACACTGCGGGCGGCGGTGTCGTAGGGATTGTCCATTGCCAGCAATGCCGGGGAAGGATCCACCATCAGGTCCAGCCGGCCGTTCAGCAGGGAGTGGGCCAGCATGCCGGGCTGGTCGATGAGGGCGCCGTAGGGACTGGAAAAGGTGACCGGGGCGCTGCCGTCCCAGTCGGCGGCATTGTACTGCTCGGTGGCCACGCCGGAATAATGAGGGGCGGCAAAGGGGCAGACGCAGGCCAGCAGACTGAAAAAGAGGATGAGCCCGGCCACACAGGGGCGCAGGCGCTTTTGGGCGTCAAAGTAGCGGAGCCGCCACAGCATCCCGCCGGAGGGCCGAAGCACCCATCCGATGCACAGCACCGCAAACAGCACGGCAAAGCGTACCGCAGAAAATTCCAGCGGTCGGGGCGTGTTGGCCGTGATGCCCCGCAGCGTCCAGACGAAGCTGGCCCACTCGTTCTGGCTGAAGTTGTAGCATTCCAGGGACAAAGAGGAGATGCTGCCGGAAAAATCCAGCGTCAGCCACCGGGTGCGCGGAGCCTCGGGGGCATACCACCATCGCCCGCCGGTGATTTCGCCGGAGTTGGCCTCGTCGGCGGCGGTGACGGAAAACTGCAGACAGGGGTCGGGATTGGCATAGTCTCCGGCGGTGTTGAGATAGGTGGCCTCGTCGATCTGCAGATTGTAGATGGGCTGATTCATGCCGGAAAAATGCAGCGTGGGGGAACCCGGCTCAATGACAATGCCGTCGGCGGTGCGGGTCTGGCCCGCATCGGGGATCAGGTAGTCGAACAGCTGGAAAGGCTGATACCCGTGGGTGGAGAAATAATTGACGTTGCAGACAAAGACCTCGCAGCCCAAGGCAGCCAGCAGGAACAGCGCCAGCAGGGCGGGCCGGTGCAGGCGGCCCCGGGCAAGGGGCAGCAGACGGAACCCGCAGACGCAGGCCGAAAGCCAGCCCGCCGCCCCGCAGAAGATGATGAGGCGGAATCCGTCAAACCCCACCGTCAGGCCCGGCTTGGAAAAGAAGCAGATCCCCCACAGCCAGACGGCGGCAAACACTCCGACGCCGGGCAAACACTCCCGGCGGGAGATTCCGCGCCGGAACACCCGGGCGGGCACTGCGGCAAAGAACAGACAGATCAGAGCCGTCAATGCCAGTGCGGCAGCAAACATCATAGCGCACAAAACCCCTTTCTTCGGGCGAAAAGCCGCATCACAGCCAGAACTGGATCAGGCGGCTGACCGTCTGGTACAGGGCCGGACTCTGGCTGCGCAGCCAGGGCTCAGCGGCAAAAAATACACAGAAACTGTAAACCATGCCTGCGGCCGCGGCCAGCGGCATGGCGGTGCGGAAGCCCCGCTGCAGCCGGCAGGCAGCGGGCTCGGCGGAGTGATCTTCCAGCACCTGCTCCAGGGCCAGCCAGCACAGGGCGGCGGCGAAGGTCAGCGGCAGGGCAAAGTCCATGAGATAGCGGTAGAGGATGCCCGCCATCATGGCGTCGAGGGCGGACAGGGCGACGGCGGAGAACAGGCACCAGCCCGCCACCCCCCATAGCCGCAGCCTGGACAGACGGCGGCGCAGGGCGGGCAGCAGGGCGAACACCCACAAAAACGGGGTGGTGGTCACAATGCCGCCGTACAGCAGTTCCGAGATGGTCTGGCCCATGTAGTTGGTGGAGACCCGGATCTCGTTGGCGTAGGGGAAAATTGCCTTGACCAGCGGAACCGCAAACAGATAATAATGCAGCGCCGGGGCCACGCGGCCCAGGCTCAGACCCCGCTTGGTCATGTCGTTGGAGGTGAGGTTGTAGTTGGCACCGAAGTCGAAGGGGGAGCCGAACCGTGCGTAGTTGTAGGCCATCAGCCCGGCGGCCACGATCACGAAAGGCAGGGCGAACAGGACAAACTCCCCCGCGCCCTTGCGGGTGAAGAGCCGCCGCCCGGTGACGTACTGCTTCCAGAAGATGGGCAGGGCCAGAAAGGCGAAGATCTCCATCTGGGGACGGCACCCGGCCACCAGCGCCATGAAGAGGCTGCCCAGCACCAGATGGACCAGCCGGGCGCCGCGGTGCTCCTCCGGGGTGTTGGCGGCGGCCATCCACTGCCACAGGGCCAGCATCACGAAAGACGCCCCGCACAGGATCACATATTCGTAGACCGACGGCCGCAAAAGCAGATAGTACAGCTGCCCGCAGCCCGCCACGGCGGAGGCGGCGATCAGATAAGCGGCGGCGGAAATGCGGGGGAACCATCGCCGGGCCGCCTGCTTCACCAGCCCGAAGGCCGCAAAGACCGCCGCGACGGACATGACGATCATGCCGACGCAGGGGGGCAGATCCTGTGTGCCGGTGAGGGCCTCAAAGGGCAGCTGGAACAAAAGACAGGGCACCACACCGAAGTAGACGTAGTACCGGCCGTCATGGTAGGCCACGTCCCACAGGGCGTCGGGGGCCTGGGCGGCGCGGGCGGCGGTGTCATAGGGATTCTCCATGGCGACAAGGGCTTCGGGCGGATCGGTCTCCAGATCCAGCCGGCCGTTCAGCAGGGAGTGGGCCAGGGAACCCAGCTGGCTGGAAGCATCCGTCTGCCAGTCGTTGATATGCTTGGTGAAGTAGATGTTGCTGACCCCGTCCCAGTTGTTCACATTATAAAAGGAAGTGGCCACCCCCGAATCCACCGGGTTGGCGAAGGGAGCCAGACAGGCCAGCAGGCTGAAAAACAGGATGAGACCCGCCGCACAGGGGCGGAACCGGCGGGGGGCGTCGAAATAGCGGCTGTTCCACAGGGTACCCGACGGGCGCAGCGCCCACCCGGCCAGCAGGACCAGGGCCATCACCCCGAACCGCAGCAGGGAAAACCGGAAGGGCTGGGGGGCATTGGCCGCAATGCCGGTCAGGGTGTAGTCCAGGGAATACCAGATGTATTCGCCGTCGTAGGGGGCGGCAGTCAGCGTCAGGGAGCCGATGGCCCCGGTATAGTCCAGCATGCGGGACCAGCTGCGGGATTGCCGCCAGGCCACGTCCCAGCTGCCGCCGGAAATCTCATTGGCGTTGGCCTCATCCGACGCTGCCACCGACAGGGTGAACAGCGGGTCCTGACGGTCGGTGTATTCGCCGCTGCCGGTGTAGACAAGCCCCTCCAGCTGAAGGTTGCAGATCGGCTGATCCATGCCGGAAAAATGCAGCGTGGTGCTGTCCCCCGAGAGAAGGACCTCGCCGTTTTCGCCCCGGGTGACCTCCCCGTCCAGATAGTCAAACAGCTGGATGGGGGTGTAGTCGTGGGTGACAAAGTAGTTGACGTTGCCGAAAAAGATCTCGAACCCCAGCGCCGTGAACACCAGCAGGGCGGCGGCCGGCAGCCGGTGCCCCCGGCCATGGAGACCGGCTTTCACCAGCCGGAAGCCGCAGACACAGGCGGACACCCAGGCCGCCGCGGCGCACAGAGCGGCCAGCCGGAACAACCCGAAGTCCACAAACAGTCCCGGTTTGCCGAAAAACAGAAAGGCCCACGCCCATACTCCGGCAAAGACTGCCCCGGCGGGGAGCAGATCCCGGCGGACGGGACGCCGGTGATGGATACGGCAGGGAAGCAGGGCAAACCCCAGACAGAGTGCGGCGGTGGCGAGCAGTGCGGCCAGCGGCATGGCAAAAGCCTCCTTGTAAAAAACGGCGGGACGGGCAGGGAAAAAGCGCCGTCGGGTCGGGAAAATCTGCGGGTATTATACCACGTACCTTATAAATGCGTCAAAATTCGGTGAAAATCTGTACTTTAGAGCACCAAATTGACAAAGTACACTTGTATTTGCAAAAATGCGGCGCTATAATGTCTGGTAAGAGCCGCATCGGACAGGTCCCGGGCAAAACGGGGGTATCGGGAGCGCGGCGGGCCGGCACACGGGGGTGCGCCTGAGGCTCGGGCCGCGCCGCTTTGCCAAAGACCGGGTGCGGCACTTACAAACAAACCCGGTGAGTTCTGCCGCACCCGCTTCCGGGCGGGAAAACGGCGCCGCCCCGACCGCAGGTTTCTGACGGCCGGTGCCTGCCGTTTGTGTGCGTTTTGCGGCACTGCCCGCCGGACAAAGGAGAGAATGAGAATGTTGGATATCAAGGTCACCCGTACCGCCACCCCCAAAGCCAAGCCTGCCGATGAGAATCATCTGGGCTTCGGCAAGATTTTCACCGACCATATGTTCCTCATGGACTACACCGAGGGCGAAGGCTGGCATGATCCGCGCATTGTACCCTATGCGCCGCTGCCCCTGGACCCCGCCACGGTGGTGTTCCATTACGCCCAGGAAATTTTTGAGGGCATGAAGGCCTACCGCACCGCCGACGGCACCGTTCAGCTGTTCCGTCCCGACTGCAACGCCACCCGCTTCCAGGATTCCGCCGACCGTCTGTGCATCCCCAAGATCCCCGCAGACGATTTCGTCCAGGCCGTTGAGGCCCTGGTGGACGTGGACCGCGACTGGGTGCCCTACTCCGACGGCGCTTCGCTGTACATCCGTCCCTTCTGCTTCGCCAACGATGTGGGCCTGGGTGTGCATGCTTCCAAGCATTACATCTTCTGCATCATCTGCTCTCCCTCCGGCGCCTACTATGCCGAGGGCCTCGACCCTGTCCGCATCTACGTCGAGGATGAATACATCCGTGCCGCTCCGGGCCTGACCGGCTTCACCAAGTGCGGCGGCAACTACGCTGCCTCCATCAAGGCCGGCGAGCTGGCCGAGGAGCAGGGCTTCAGCCAGGTTCTGTGGCTGGACGGCGTGGAAAAGAAGTACGTCGAGGAAGTCGGCAGCATGAACATCATGTTCAAGATCGACGGCAAGATCTACACCGCCGCCTGCACCGGCACCGTCCTGCCCGGCGTCACCCGCCGCAGCATCATCGAGCTGCTGCGTGACTGGGGCTATGAGGTCGTCGAGGGCAAGCTGGCCATCGCCGACGTCATGCAGGCTGCCCGTGACGGCAAGCTGGAGGAAGTCTTCGGCACCGGCACCGCCGCTGTGGTCAGCCCCGTCAAGGAGCTGGACTGGAAGGGCGAGCAGGCCCTCATCGGCGACGGCAAGATCGGCACCCTGACCCAGAAGCTGTACGATACCCTCACCGGTATCCAGTGGGGCAAGCTGCCCGACACCAAGGGCTGGACCGTCCCCGTCAAGAAGGTGTACTGATCCTGCTGCCTGGCAGACAGTTTTTGCAAAATCAAAATACCGGGAGTCTCCCCGTGCGGGAGCCTCCCGGTATTTTTTGTGCCATACAGCCCGGATAGGGGCAAACAAGAAAAATCAGTCCCGGTGCGTGCCGCCGCGCCCGGCTTTGAGGCGGGACAGGTATTCCTCCAGCTCGTCGATGTCCCGGTCGGTGAGGTCGTCGCTCTCGGCCATGGCGGCGATCAGATTTTTGGCGCTGCCCGCAAACAGGCGGGACAGGGCGCTGCGGCTCTCCACCGGCAGATAGTCTTTCCGGGACAAGGCGGCGTGGTAGAGATAGCCCCGCCCCTGGCGGCTGCGGCTGACGCAGCCCTTGGCCTCCAGCCGGGCCAGCAGAGCCAGCAGGGTGGTGCTGGCCCAGTTGTGCCCGGCCAGCCGCTCCTCCAGCTGGGTGCGGGTCAGGGGCTGGTCTGCGTCCCACAGGGCTTTCATGACCTCCAGTTCGGCATCGGGCAGACGTTTTTCATGCATTGCGGTTCTCCTCCTGGGCAGCGGCGGGTGGGATGGGTTCGGTGGAAGGATCCATCTGCCAGCTTTCCCCCAGATCGTCGCTGAAAATATAAAATCGGTGATACATGGAATTGCTGTGGTCGGCGGAACAGCTCACCCGCACCCGGCCGGGATGGGTGGGGTCCAGTTTGACCGCACAGGTATGGATGCCGGGCACCTCGTCGTAGGGGATCTCCCCCTCCAGGGCGCTCAGGTCCAGGGCTTCCCAGCTGGCGCCGCCGTCCACGGTGCGCCAGAGGGCAAAGTGGGTGTAGTCGGTGTGGGGCGCCCAGAAGCCAACCTTCTCATTCACCCACAAAAAGGGCTGCAAATGCCAGTTTTCCTGCTCTGTCCCGGCGGGCAGGCTGTGGCGGCCGGTCAGCTCCCAGGTATTGCCGCCGTCCGCGGTGCGCAGGACGGCCATGCCGTCGCTGCACCAGTAATACGCGGAGGGCCACAGGGCAGCCTCTTCCTGGGTGGAACCCAGGCGCAGCACCACAAACCCGGTGCTGTCGCTGACCATCTGGTAGTTCATGACCAGGAAAGGCTCCTCCCCGAACAGACCGGAGAGGTCGGTGTGGATGTGGTCCCAGTTCTCGCCCTCATCCTTCGAGGTGTAAAGGTCCAGCCCGCCGCTGCCGTCGGCGCAGGCACAGCCCACCAGACCCAGGGAGGGAACCTGCCAGCTGTCCCGGAGCTGATAGGGGGTCTCTTCCAGCGGGGCAGGGACAGGGGAGAGGTAAGCACCCCCGTCCAGGTCCGTCCAGACCGTCTCCCGACCCGTCAGATCGGCGGCGGGGGAGGGCTGGGCGCTCTCCGGCGTTTGGGCCGTGTCGGGTTCCGGGGAGGCGGTGGCGGCGGGAAGGGAGGAGTCCTCGGCGGGCATCCGGCAGGAGACCAGCCCGCCCGCCAGCAGGGCGCAGAGAGCCAGCCCTGCCAGCGCGGTCCGGCCCCGGCGCTTGGGGGTCAGGTCCCACAGCTGACGCAGCCGCTCAGCCCAGTCCCTGCGGCTCAGGGCAAAGCCGGTGGTAAGGGAAGGCGCCCGCCCCATGCGGGCGGCCCGCAGCAGGGCATCGCTGTAAGCGGCGCGGAAGGCGTGATCCTTCCCGGCCACGGCCTGCTCGTCACAGGCGGCCTCAATGTCCCGCCCCGCCCGGCGGAGAAGCAGCCAGACCGCCGGGTTATACCAGTGCACTGCCGCCGCCAGTACCAGCACCAGCTTGCAGCCTAAATCCCTCCGGCGCAGATGGGTCAGCTCGTGGGCCAGCATGAGGACGGCCTGCTCCCGTGGCGGCGCCTGGAGCGGCACCAGCAGTACCGGACGCAGCAGCCCGGTCACCAGCGGCCCGCCCACCCCGGCGCTGGCCATCAGCCGGGGACGGCGGCAAAGACCCATCTGCCTTTGGGCATCCTCCAGGGCAGCCTGCCACTCGGGGTCCGGAACCCGCCGCAGCCGGAACACCCGGCGGTACCAGAACCCCCAGGCAAGCCCCTGCCAGAGAAGCACCGCCGCCGCCCCCGCCAGCCACAGACCTGCGGCCACTTCAATCAGCGGGGGCAGCTGCCGCCCCGCCTCTCCCGCGGCCTGGGGTGCAGGACCCGTCCGAGACGGCCCGTCCACGGCAGCCGGAGGGATGGCGCCGCTCTCCTGGGCAAGGGAATCATCCGCTGCCTCCTCCACTAGGGGAAAAGCCTCGTCGGCAAAGGCGACCCGGTCCGCTGTCCTGGGCCGGGTCAGGGCATCGGGCACGGTGAGACGGGCGGCAGGGACATCGGGCAGCAGAAGCCGCAGGGGAAGGAGAAACAGCACTGCCAGCACCAGCCATACCCGGCACAGCCACCGGGCACCGTAGCGCCGCTGCAGTCTGCGGCCAAGCCCCAGCACCGCAAGGACCACGGCGGCCAGCAGGGCGCCCTGAACGGCATAGGCGGAAAACAGGGAAATCCACAGGGAGGACATACCGTCACCTCACATTCTCTACAAACGTAGAAGTATCCTGATTTTATTCTACAATTGTAGAATAAAACTGTCAACCCTTTCCCCGGCCATCGGGGCAAAGGTGCCGCCGCCGGGCTCTCCCCGTCCGCCTGGCCGTGTCTTTCTTTGCCGGGATGGGGAAGGCTCGCTGCCTCTGCCCGGCACCCGCCGGCCCGATTCTCCGCCAGCCGGGCCGGTCTCCCTGCGGATTGTCTCAGTCCGGGAAAAACGGACAGCGTACCGAAATCCCATCCCGGAACTTTGTAAAAATCCCCCGGCCGCCCTGCCCGGTGCCCCGTCCTGTCGGTCTTGCCCCGCTGCAAACTGCTCCTGTTTTTTGCCCGGACACACTTGCACGCACTAAAGCGGCGTGGTATAATAACCGACATAAGGCCCCCGGAGGGGACTTGTGGAAGTTTTCAAAAAGGAGGAACAGGCATGGCCCGGAAACACCGTTTGCTGACAGCCGCCGTTGTGGCGGCAGCCGCGGGCGCAGCACTGCTTTGGCTGCGCAGCCGCGAGCAGGAGCACGAACATACCAAGGGCCCGGAGGCTGACACCACAGCCGCCGAGGCCCCGAAAACCGCGCCTGCCTGCGATGATACCGAGGTTCCGGTCCAGACGCCGGACACCCCGCAGCCCGCTCCCGTCCAACCGGCGGAGACGCCTGCTCCGGCCCAACCGGCCCCCGAGCAGGAGCAGCCGGCCGTCCGGCCCGTGACCTATCGGCCGGTCCGGCCCCAGGACGGCGGTCCCAATGCAAATCCTGTGGAAAGCCACACCCAGAAGCCGCCCGTGGTGGAC
The DNA here is from genome assembly GCA_944388125.1 of uncultured Gemmiger sp. Classification (GTDB taxonomy): domain Bacteria; phylum Bacillota; class Clostridia; order Oscillospirales; family Ruminococcaceae; genus Gemmiger. Next base: position 20,024 of record CALXHO010000004.1, read on the forward strand.
GGCAAGGTAGATCCGACGCAGATTGCTGTGCCGGAGGATTTCGCGGATTGGGACGACCTTGGCTGCCAGGGATAAGATGCATGCAAACAGGCGCAGCTTTGTACCAAACCGGTGCAAAGCGCGCCTGCTTTTTTATTTCCGGCACCGGATGCAGCGGGAATGTGCGGCCCGCCGGTGCCCGGCAACATACAGAGAGGGGATCGAAGAATATGGAACTGGATCTGACCGCGTTTCGCCCGGCGGAGCGCAGCACATTGCAGCTGCGGGTGCTGTACGAACAGGCGGGCTACCGCAAATACCGCATGGCCCGCTTTGAGGAGTACGCCCTCTACCAGCAGTACGAGAGCTTTCTGCCCGACGCCCAGGTGGTGACCTTCACCGACCTGGACGGCAAGCTGCGGGCCATCAAGCCGGACGTGACGCTGTCCATTGCCAAAAACGCCCAGCCCGCGCCGGGAACCTGCAAAAAGTACTATTACACCGAGCAGGTCTGCCGTCCCAGCCGGGAGAGCCACACCTTCACCGAGATCAGCCAGATGGGCCTGGAATGCCTGGGCACGGTGGGGTCGGCAGAACAGGCGGAGGTGATCCGCCTGGCGGCCCAGAGCCTGGCAGCCCTGGGCGCCCCCGGCGTCATGGAGCTGGGGCACATGGGCTTTGTGACGGCCCTTCTGGACGGCATCGGCGCGGCCAAGGCTGACCGCCCCGCCCTGCTGGCCCTGTTGCAGGAGAAAAACCCCCATGGCCTGCGGCAGGCCGCCCAGAAAGCCGGGCTGCCGGAGGAGGGCATCGACGCTTTGGCCGAGCTGTTGACCCTCAACGGCCCGCTCACCCAGACCCTGGCCGCCGCCCGCAGCTGCTGCCGCTACCCCGGCCAGCGGGAAGCCCTGGATGAGCTCACCGCCCTCCAGAACGACCTGGGGGAGGCCGCCCGGGGCGCCCGGCTGGATCTGAGCCTGGCGGGCGACATGGAATACTACAACGGTTTGGTCTTCAGCGGGTATCTGTCCGGCATTCCCCGGGCGGTGCTCAAGGGTGGCCAGTACGACCTGCTCATCCGCCGCTTCACTCCGGGGGCCTGTGCCCTGGGCTTTGCCCTCTACCTGGACGAGCTGGAACGGCTGGAAGCCCCCCTGCCTCCCGTGCGGGAGGGGGAGACCGACGGCAACCGTTGGCTGAACATCGCCCTGCCCAAGGGCCGCCTGGGGGACAAGGCCTACGCCCTGCTGGCCGGGGCGGGCTACGGCGCGGGGGACTATAACGACACCCGCAAGCTGGTCATCGAAAACCCCGACGCCCGGGTGCGGTACTTCCTGGTCAAGCCCAGCGACGTTGCCATCTACGTGGAGCACGGCGCGGCGGATGTGGGCATTGTGGGCAAGGACATCCTGTCCGAGAGCGGCGCCGATGTCTATGAGCTCATGGACACCGGCATGGGCCGCTGCCGCATGTGCGTGGCGGGACCCAAGAATTTTGCCGACGACGAGAGCCGGGCCCTGCGGGTGGCCACCAAGTTTGTCAACATCGCCCGGGCCCATTACGAGCAGACCGGCCGGGACATCGACATCATCAAGCTCAACGGCTCCATCGAGCTGGCCCCCATCCTGGGCCTGTCCGACGTCATCGTGGATATCGTGGAGACCGGCACCACCCTGAAAGAAAACGATCTTGCCGTGCTGGAGGAGTTCATGCCCATCTCGGCGCGGTTCATCGCCAACAAGGCGAGCTATCAGTTCAAGCGGGCGGCCATCGACGCTCTGCTGGGCAGCATGAAGGAGGCACTGGAACAATGATCCGTATTTTTGAATTTGATGCCCTGAAACCGGAGGAGATCCTCAACCGGGACATCCGGGCCGAGGCCGACGTGGAAGCCACCGTGGACGCCATCATTGCCGACGTCCGCGCCCGTGGCGACGCCGCCCTGAAAGACTATGCCCTCAAGTTCGACCATGCCAAGATCGACGACCTGCGGGTGAGCCAGCAGGAGATCGACGAGGCTTTTGCCGCCATGGAGCCGGACTTCCTCAAAACGCTGGAGATGGCCGCCGAAAATATCCGGGCCTTCCACCGCCAGCAGGTGCACAAGGACTTCATGCTGGAGCGGGGCCCCGGCATCACCCTGGGCCAGAAGTACACCCCCATTGAGCGGGCGGGCGTCTATGTGCCCGGCGGCACCGCGGCCTACCCCTCCACCGTGCTCATGGACGTCATCCCCGCCAAGGTGGCGGGCGTGTCCGAGATCGTCATGACCACCCCGGCGGGCAAGGACGGCAAGGTCAACCCCGCCATTCTGGCCGCAGCGGTGACGGCGGGCATTGACAAGATCTTCAAGACCGGCGGCGCCCAGGCTGTGGCCGCCCTGGCCTACGGCACCGAGAGCATCCCCGCCGTGGACAAGATCGTCGGCCCCGGCAACATCTACGTGGCCACTGCCAAGCGCAAGGTCTTCGGCAAGGTGGGCATCGACATGATCGCCGGGCCGTCGGAGATCCTGGTCCTGGCCGACGGCAAGAGCAACCCCGCCTGGGTGGCCGCCGACCTGCTCAGCCAGGCCGAGCACGACAAGCTGGCCAGCCCGGTCCTCGTCACCGACAGCATGGAGCTGGCCAAGGCGGTGCAGGCAGCATTGGAAGTGCAGATCCCTCAGCTGCCCCGGGCCGACATTGCCCGGGCCAGCGTGGATACCAACGGCAAGATCGTGGTGGCCGCCGACCTGGACCGGGCCATCGACGCGGCCAACATCATCGCGCCGGAGCACCTGGAGATCTGCCTGGACGATCCCTTTGCCGTGCTGGGCCGCATCAAGAACGCGGGCAGCATCTTCATGGGCCGCAACGTGCCGGAAGCTCTGGGCGACTACTTCGCCGGGCCCAACCACACCCTGCCCACCAGCGGCACGGCGCGGTTCTCCAGCCCCCTGAGCGTGGACGACTTTGTCAAGAAGTCCAGCTTCATCTACTACACCCGGGACGCTCTGGGCAAAGTGCAGGGCCGCATTGCCGACTTTGCCGAGCACGAGGGCCTGCACGCCCACGCCAAGAGCGTGACCATCCGTTTTGAGGAGGACAAGTGATATGGAGTACCGCTACGACACCCAGCTGCTCATCGAGGGCCACGACCTGGATGAGGATGAGATCCACGACCAGATCATGAGCCGCTTCAAGGGCGACTGCCTGCTGGTGGTGGGGGACGACGACCTCATCAAGCTGCACTACCATACCAACGAGCCCTGGCTGGTGCTGGAATACTGCGCCTCCCTGGGAGAAATCTTCGACATTGTGGTGGAGGACATGGACCGCCAGGCCCGGGGCCTCAAGGGCTGAACCCGACCCAAAATCTCAATCAGGAAGAAGGCAATCTGCCATGAGCCGTTATTTTACTCCTACCCTGGCGGCGCTGGAGCCCTACACCCCCGGCGAGCAGCGCAAGATGCCCGATCTGGTCAAGCTCAACGCCAACGAAAACCCCTATCCGCCCTCCCCGGCGGTGGCCGATGCGGTGGCGGGAGCGGTATCCGGGCTGCGCCTCTACTGCGACCTGACCGAGGCCGACCTGTGCAGCGCCATTGCCGGACAGGTGGGCCTGCCCGCCGACCATATCCTGTGCGGCAACGGCAGCGACGAAAACCTGCTGCTGGCCATCCGGGCCTTCTGTGACGGACAGACGCCCCTGGCCTTTGCGGACATCACTTACAGCTTTTACCCGGTGCTCTGCCAGCTCATGGGGGTGCCCGCCCACATCCTGCCGGTGCGGGAGGACTTTACCCTGGACCTGTCCGCCTACTACGGGCTGGGGGAGACCATCGTCATCGCCAACCCCAACGCCCCCACCAGCCTGCTGGCCCCGGTGGCGGAGATGGAGGAGGTCATCCGCCGCAACCCCGACCACATCGTCATTGTGGACGAGGCCTACGTGGACTTTGCGGGGGAGGAAGCTTCCTGCCTGCCGCTGGTGCCCAAATACGACAACCTCGTTGTGGTGCGCACCTTCTCCAAGTCCCGCAGCCTGGCGGGGGCCCGGCTGGGCTTCTGTGCGGCACAGCCCGCTCTCATCGCGGACATGAACCGCATCAAGTTCAGTTACAGCCCCTACAACATCAGCTCGCTGAACCAGGCCGCCGGCGCCGCCGCCATGAGGGACGACGCCTATTTCCGGGAGACCGTGGAAAAAATCTGCCGCACCCGCCAGCAGACCACCGACGCTCTGCGCCGGCGGGGCTTCACTGTGCTGGATTCGGCCACCAATTTCCTGTTTGCCAGGCCTGCCGCCAAACCGGCCAAGGAAATTTTTGAGGCCTTGCGGGAGCGGGGGGTGCTCATCCGGTATTTTTCCGCCCCGCGCATTGACAGCTGGCTGCGCATCACCATCGGCACGCCGGAACAGATGGCGCGCTTTTTGCAGGAACTGGACGATATCCTGCACTGAAATTTTCATAGAGGGGGAACCAAGATGATCGCCATTGTGGATTACGGAGTGGGCAACCTGTTCAGCCTGGCCTCCAGCCTGAAGAGCCTGGGCCTGGAGACCGAGGTCACCCGGGACGCCGACCGGCTGCGGGCTGCCTCCCGCATCATTCTGCCGGGGGTGGGAGCCTTCGGCGACGCCATGCAGAAACTCACCGACACCGGGCTCGTGCCCGTCATCCGGGAGGAAGCTGCCAGAAAGCCCCTTTTGGGCATCTGCCTGGGCATGCAGCTTCTCTTTGAGGAAAGCTACGAGTACGGCCATCACGCCGGCCTGGGTCTGGTGCCGGGCAAGGTCTGCCCCCTGGCCGACGACCTGGCCGACCCCACCCTCAAGGTGCCCCACATCGGCTGGAACGCCATGGACATCGTGCCCGGCCGGGAGGACGACCCCCTCTTCCGCTACGTGAAAAACGGGGAGTACGTCTACTACGTCCACAGCTACTATGCCAAGGACTGCGCCGCCAGCACCCTGGTCACCAGCGAGTACAGTATCCCGGTCACCGGCGCGGTGCGCAGCGGCCATGTCTATGGCACCCAGTTCCACCCCGAAAAATCCGGCGACACCGGCCTGCGCCTGCTGCGGGCCTTCGCCGAGCTGTGAGGAGGGACAAAGCATGAAACTGTTTCCTGCCATTGATCTGCGGGGCGGTCAGGCCGTGCGGCTCTATCAGGGCGACTACGACCAGATGACCGTCTACAATCCCGACCCTGCCGACCAGGCCCGGGCCTTTGCCGCCGCGGGGGCCAAACACCTCCATGTGGTGGACCTGGACGGCGCCAAGGACGACACCACCGCCAACCTGCCCGCCATTGCCCGCATCGCCGCCGAGAGCGACCTCTACATCGAGGTGGGCGGCGGCATCCGGGACGAGGAGCGCATCCGCCGCTACCTGGACCTGGGGGTCTCCCGGTGCATCCTGGGCACCGTGGCGGTGCGGGACTTCGACTTCACTGCCCGCATGGCCCAAAAGTACGGCGACAAGATCGCCGTGGGCGTGGACATGAAGGACGGCCTGGTGGCTGTGGCGGGCTGGAAGGAAGTCACCCCTGAGCCGGGGGTGGCCTTCTGCCGCCGTCTGGCCGAAGCGGGCGTCAAAGCGGTCATCGCCACCGATATCTCCCGGGACGGCACCATGCAGGGCACCAACATGGACCTCTACCGGGAGCTGCTGACCATCCCCGGGCTGGAGATCACCGCCTCCGGCGGCATCGCAAAGATGGAGGAGCTGGACACCCTGCAGGCCATGGGCTGCCACGCCGCCATTCTGGGCAAATCGGTCTACACCGGCGCCATCGACCTGGCCGAGGCCGTGCGCCGTTTCGGCTGAGAGAAGGAGGGCTTTTTTGCATGATTACCAAACGCATCATTCCCTGCCTGGACGTCAAGGACGGCCGCGTGGTCAAGGGCGTCAATTTTGAAGGGCTGAAAGATATGGCCGACCCGGTGGAGATGGCCCGCTGGTACAACCAGTCGGGGGCCGACGAGCTGGTCTTTTACGACATCACCGCCAGCGTGGAGGGCCGCACCCTCTTCACCGACATTCTGCGCCGGGTGGCGTCGGAGATTTTCATTCCCCTGACGGTGGGCGGCGGCATCCGCACCCTGGAGGACTTTGACCGTGTGCTCAAGTGCGGCGCCGACAAGGTCAGCGTCAACTCGGGGGCCATCGCCAACCCCGACATCATCCCGGCGGCCGCCCAGAAATACGGCGACCAGTGCGTGGTGCTGTCGGCGGACATCAAGCGGGTGGACGGCAGATTCATGCTGTTTGCCAAGGGCGGCCGGGAAAACACCGGCATCGACGCCCTGGACTGGCTGGAGCGGGGCGTCAAGAACGGCGCCGGGGAACTGGTGGTCAACTCCATCGACACCGACGGCGTCAAGAATGGCTTTGACCTGGAACTGCTGGACGCGGTGGCCAAGCGCTGCGCCGTGCCCATCATCGCCTCGGGCGGCGCGGGCTGCATGGAGGACTTCAAGACGCTGTTTCTGGAGCATCCCGCCGTGGACGCGGGCCTGGCGGCCAGCATCTTCCACACCCGGCAGGTGGACATCCGGGAACTGAAACAATACCTGCGGCAAAACGGCGTGGAAATGCGCCTGTGACCCTGCGGCAGCCGCGCCGCTTTTATGCCTTGCAAAATATCGCAAGGCAAGGTAAACTATATGTATCACATGACTGGAGCGAATACTATGCAATATCCTGACACCGAGAAGACCCTCAAGTTTGACGCCAACGGGCTGATCCCCGTCATTGTTCAGGACCATTATTCCCGCGAGGTCCTGACCCTGGCCTACATGAATGCCGAGACCCTGGCCCTCACCATTGCGGAAGGCCGCACCGTCTTTTACAGCCGCAGCCGCCAGGAGATCTGGCGCAAGGGGGAGACCTCCGGCAATGTGCAGCGGGTGGTGTCCATCACCGCCGACTGCGACAAGGACGCCCTGGTGGTGGATGTGGTCAAGGCGGGGCCCGCCTGCCACACCGGCGCCGAGAGCTGCTTCTTCAACCCGGTCTACGTGTCGGAGGAACTGAAGCAGTTCACCTGGCAGGGGCTGTATGAGCTCATCGAGGGCCGCAAGACCGACCCCAAGGAAGGCAGCTACACCTCCTACCTGTTTGACAAGGGCATCGAGAAGATCCTGAAAAAGGTGGGCGAGGAGAGCACCGAGGTCATCATTGCCGGGGCGAAAAAGGACAAGGAAGAGACCATCTTTGAGATCAGCGACCTGGCCTACCATGTGATGGTGCTGATGATCGAGCTGGGCATCTCGGTGGAGGATATCACCAAGGAACTGGAAAAGCGTCATGTGATCGACCATAAAGTGAAGCAGGAGAGGATGCAGTAATGGCAGGCGAATACATGCTCAGCTCGGTACATGTCCACACCAAGCTGTGTGACGGCAAAAACACGATGGACGAACTGGCGGTCACCGCCTGGCGCGCAGGGCTCAAGACGCTGGGCTTTTCGGGCCACAGCCACACCCCGTGCGATCTGGAATACTGCATGAGCCCGGCCCGCACCGCCCAGTACAAGGGCGAGGCCGCCCGGCTGAAAAAGCAGTACCAGGGCAAGATGGATATTCTCTACGGCCTGGAATGGGATCTGTATTCCGACGATGACCCGTCGAAATACGATTACTGGATCGGGTCCACCCACTATGTCCAGGGCCCCAAGACCGGCAAATATTACGAGATCGACTGGCGGGAGTCCGACCTGGCCGCCTGCATCCGCGACGACTTTGACGGCGACGGACTGGCGGTGGTGGAGACCTACTTTGCCAATGTGGCCAAGGTGGCGGAAAAGCACCCCACCATTCTGGGCCACTTCGACCTCATCAAGAAGATCAACGGCGACGGCAAGTTCTTTGACGAGAACGCCCCCCGCTACAAGGCGGCGGCCTCGGCGGCGCTGGCTGCTGCTGCCCGCAACCGCTGTGTGCTGGAGGTCAACACCAGCACGGTGCACCGGGGCTTCCGGGAGGATTTCTTCCCCTCCAACGACATTCTCAAGGAATGGCTGGCCCTGAGCGGCAATGTGGTCATCACCGCCGACTCTCACTCCGCCGAGACCCTCACCGCCGGCTATGAGCAGGCAGCCGCCGACCTCAAGGCCCTGGGCTATGACAAGGTCCTGGTGCTGGGCAAGGACGGCTTTACCCCCTGCGCCCTGTAAGCGGGTATTTACAGCAAAACAAAGTCCCCGGCCGGGAAACGCTCCGGCCGGGGCTTTTTGCCCCTCTGCCCGCCCGCTTTCCATCCCGGGGCGGATATGCTATAATAAAACAATACATGGATAAAACCCGGGCGAATCCCCGGAATACCTACAAGATTGAGGGAGGCAGAACCATGCGGATCATGCCCAACGACCTGGGGCGGCAGTACAGCCTGCACGCGGCCGAATATGAGGCGAAAGCCATCGAAGTGCTTCGCAGCGGATGGTATATCCTGGGCCGGGAGGTGGAGGCCTTTGAAAAAGAGTGGGCCGCCATGGTGGGCGCCAGACACTGTGTGGGCCTGGCCTCGGGGCTGGATGCCCTGTGGATCGCCTTCCGCCTTTTGAACATCGGGGCGGGGGACGAGGTCATCGTCAGCGCCAACGCCTATATTGCCTGCGTCATGGGCATCACCATCAACGGGGCCACGCCGGTCTTTGTGGAGCCGGATCAGTACGACAACATCGACGCCGACAAGATCGAGGCTGCCGTCACCCCCCGCACCAAAGCCATTCTGGCGGTGCATCTCTACGGCCAGAGCTGTGACATGGACAAGATCATGGACATTGCCCGCCGCCATAACCTGAAGGTGGTGGAGGACTGCGCCCAGAGCCACGGCAATCGTTGGAAAGGCCGGGTCACCGGTTCCATCGGGGACATCGGCTGCTTCAGCTTCTACCCCACCAAGGGCTGCGGCGCTTTCGGGGACGCGGGCTGCATCACCACCAACGACGACGACATCGCCGCCCGCTGCCGGGTGTTCCGCAATTACGGCAGCGACCGCCGATATCATAATAAAGTGGTGGGCGCCAACAGCCGCCTGGATGAACTGCAGGCGGGCCTTTTGCGGGTCAAACTGAAATACCTCCAGGACTTCAACGAGGAACGCTGCCGCATTGCGGCCCGCTACGACGCAGAACTCAACCTGCCCGGCCTCATCAAGCCCCGGGTGCGTCCGGGGGCGGACAGCTCCTGGCACCAGTATGTGGTGCATCTGCCCGGTTTCCGGGATGAGCTGGCGGCCTGGCTGGACAAAAACGGCATCGGCACCATCATCCACTATCCCATCCCGCCCCACCTCAGCGAGGCCTACGCCAACCTGGGCTACCATAAGGGTGACTTCCCCATCGCCGAGCGCTATGCCGACGAGGTGCTGAGCCTGCCCATGTACAACGGCATGACGGCGGAGGAACAGGAGACGGTCATCCGCACCATCAATGCCTACCGCCCGGGCTGCGTCTGACTGCCCGCAGGAAAGAAAGGAGAAGCACGCCATGGACATGATCAACAGCGCCTGCTTTATCGAATTTGCCGAACACGGGGACGAGCGGGGCAACCTGGTCGTTGTGGAGGGGGAGAAGGACATCCCCTTTGCCATCCAGCGTGTCTTTTATATCTACGGCTCCGACCCTGATATCATCCGGGGCCGCCATGCCAACCGCCGCAGTGAGTTTGTGCTGGTGAACGTGGCGGGCAAGAGCAAGGTCAAGGTGATGGACGGCCTGGGCAACGAGGTGGTCTTCTGTCTCAACCGGCCCCGCACCGGCGTCTACATTCCCCGCATGGCGTGGAAGGAAATGTACGATTTCAGCCCCGACTCGGTGCTGCTCTGCCTGGCCAGTGAGCACTACGACGAGAGTGAATATATCCGGGAGTACGACGAGTTCGAGGCGGAGGTCCGCGCCGCCCGCGCCGACGCCGAGTAAGGCGGAATTTCCGGGATGATACAGCCGTCCGGCTGGAAACAGAAAAGGGAAGGCCCGGGTGCCCATGTGAGCACCCGGGCCTTCCCCGGTATGGGATGCGGAGTTTCTTCCACAGAATGTTTTGCTGCCGTTTCCGGCCCGTCGCGGACCGATTACTCGATCACGATGGTGCGGTCATCGGGCTGTTTCGGCGCCTGCTTGGGCAGACGGATGCGCAGCACACCGTCGGTGTAGGAGGCGGAAATCTGGCTGACATCCACGCCGGTCACATCGAAGCTGCGGCTGTAGGAACCGTAGCTGCGCTCGCAGCGCAGATAGCCGGACTTCTTGTCCTGGTCCTCAAAGTCGCTGTGACGCTCCGCCTTGATGGTCAGGGTGTCGCCGTTCACAGACAGCTTGATGTCCTCCTTCTTGAAGCCGGGCAGATCGGCTTCAAGCTCAAAGCCGTCGCCCATGTCGCGGATATCGGTCTTGAACTCGGCCAGGGAGTTGTCACCAAAGAATGCGCGGTTGATGTCCTCGAAATCGCGGAACGGATTATAACGACGATCCATAAGAAGTGCCATAAGTCATATCTCCTTTTTCAAACGGCGCTTTGGCGCCGGTCATGTGCAAGTGTGTTTGTTTTTGTCTTCCGGGCCTTTTCCCTTTCGACAATTCTAGAATACTCCCGGATTATGAATAAAGTATGAACAAAATGTGAAAAATTAGCAATCTTGCAAGTAGAGTGCTAAAAATTATAAAATAACACGAGATAACGACAGAAATAAAATTCGAAATTTCAAAAAGTTTTTGGAAAATGGTTGGCAGACGCGCCGAATTCGGCGCGCCCACCGCCTTGTTTGCCGCTTTTGGGTTCGGATGCTATGCCGGGCAAGCGCCTGACCCTGTGCAGGGAAAGGAAAAATCTCTCCCCCGGCGAAAGGCCGGGCAGGAGGGCAGGTAGCCGGTCCGCGGGGAAACTCCGCGCGGCAGAAAGCCCCCTCGCCGCAGGGGAAGCGGGCGGCTTTTCGACGCCGCCTTGCAATTTTCGGCCCATAGTGATACAGTAGGGATATTATTTGCGGCCCCGCCCAAGGCGGGAAAATCCGTACCGGTACATACCGGATACAGCGGGGAAAGGAGTACTTTTTGCGCAAGATCAACCGTATCATCAAGCGGATTTACAGTGCGGTATTCAGCCGCCTGGTGCTGACGGGGCTATTGATCCTCAGCCAGGCGGTGTGGATGGCGTTTCTGTTTCTGCGCCTGACCGATTATATCCCCTGGATCAACGGCCTGTGCATTGCCTTCAGTGTCATCATGTGCCTGCTGCTCATCCGCGTGGATTCCATCGAGCCGGAGTTCAAGATCAGCTGGATGGCGCTGTTCCTGCTCATGCCGGTGCAGGGCGGCATTCTGTATCTGCTGTGGGGCAACAAGCGCCCGGCCTTCCGGCTGCGGCGCAAGCTGGACCGGGCGGCGGCCCGCATCCATCCGCTGCTGACCCAGGAACCGGAACCGGCGCAGCGCCTGAAACAGAACGATTCCCGGGGCGCCCTGACGGCCCGGTATCTCAGCCGCCAGGGGCACTACCCGGTCTTTTCCGACACCGAGGTCAAGTACTATCCCCTGGGCGACGATATGTTTGCCGATATGCTCCCTGCTCTGGAAAGCGCCGAGCACTTCATCTTCATTGAATACTTTATTATCGGCCTGGGCACCATGTGGGGCCAGATCCATGAGATCCTCAGGCGCAAGGCGGCCCAGGGGGTGGATGTCCGGGTCATCTACGACGACGTGGGCAGCGTCAGTGTGCTGCCTATGGGCTATTGGAGCAAACTGGAGGAGGAGGGTATCCACAGCCTGCCCTTCAACCCCTTTGTCCCGGTGCTCAACCTGGTCATGAACAACCGGGACCACCGCAAAATCATGGTCATTGACGGCTACATCGCCTTTTCCGGCGGGGTCAATATTGCGGACGAGTACATCAACAAGCTGGAACGCTTCGGCCACTGGCGGGACACCGCCATCCGCCTGCGGGGGGATGCAGCCTGGAGCTTCACCATCATGTTCCTGGAATTCTGGAACGCCAACCGCCCCACCGACCGGGAATTCGAGCATTTCAAGCCGGAGCGCCACCGTCCCGCCCCCTTTGTGGCGGACGGTCTGGTCCAGCCCTTCTCGGACAGCCCCGTGGACCGGGAAAACGTCTCCCAGAACGTCTATCTGGAACTCATCAATCAGGCGCGGTACAGCCTGTTCATCACCACGCCCTACCTGATCCTGAGCAACGAACTCCTGACCGCCCTCTGCCTGGCGGCCAAGCGGGGAGTGGATGTGCGCATCTATACCCCCGGCATCCCGGACAAAAAGATGACCTACCAGCTGACCCGCAGCTACTTCCCGCCGCTTCTGCAGGCGGGGGTGCGCATCTTCAGCTATACGCCGGGCTTTCTGCACGGCAAGACCTGGCTGTGCGACGACCGCATTGCCGCGGTGGGCACCGTCAACCTGGACTACCGCAGCCTCTACCTGCACTTTGAGTGCAGCACCCTGCTTTACGGCTGCCGTGCCCTGGCGGACATCCGCGCCGACATGATCGAGCTGGAATCCCACTGCCGCGCCATCACCCTCAACGAGTGCCGCAACAGCTTTTTCGGCACCCTGCTGTCGGCGGTGCTGCGCACCATGGCGCCCCTGTTCTGACAAAGGCGCCGGCGGGGCAACCCCTTTTCCCGACCTCGAATCTTCGACCGACCCAAAAGGAGACCTCATGCTGCAAAAAGAATTGTTGTACGCGGCCCTGGGCACAGGCTTTACCTGCCTGGCCACCGTTCTGGGTGCCGCCATGGTATTTTTCTTCAAAAAAGAGATGGGCGAACTGACCCAGAAGCTCTTCCTCGGCTTTGCCGCGGGCGTCATGGTGGCGGCCTCAGTGTGGAGCCTGCTCATCCCGGCCATGGAGATGGCCGAACAGCAGGCGGCCCCCGGCACGCCCAAGGCCCTGGCGGTGGGATTGCCCGTCTTTGCGGGCTTTGCGGCGGGGGCAGCCTTCCTGCTGCTTCTCGACCAGCTGATGCCCCACCTGCACATGGGCAGCGACGAACCGGAGGGCCTGCCCGCCCGGCTCAAGCGCACCACCATGATCGTGCTGGCCGTCACGCTGCACAATATCCCCGAGGGCATGGCCGTGGGCCTGACCTTCTCGGTGGCGGCGGCGGACCCCTCCCAGGGGGCACTGGCCGGGGCGGTGGCCCTGGCTCTGGGCATGGCCCTGCAGAACTTCCCCGAGGGCGTAGCGGTATCCCTGCCCCTCAAGGCCCAGGGCATCGGCAACGGCAAGGCCTTTGTCTGCGGCGCGTTGTCCGGTGTGGTGGAGCCGGTGTTCGGCCTGCTCATCGTGCTGGCGGCGGGGCAGGCGGTGACCGTCATGCCCGGGCTGCTGGCCTTTGCCGCCGGCGCCATGCTGTATGTGGTGGTGGAGGAACTCATCCCCGAGGCACGCCTGGGGGAACACTCCAATACCGGCACCCTCAGCGTATTGACCGGCTTCCTCGTCATGATGATGCTGGACGTTTTCCTTGGCTGAAACCACAATAAAAGAAGGCTCCCTCCTCCCGCGTCCGTCCGGACGGCAGGGAAGAGGGAGCCTTTTTCTGTTGTGTTTGAGAGGAGGTCAGCCGGCGGAATGGTGGTCGTCCCACCGCTGCCAGATCCACACCACGAAGAGGATGGCAGCGCACAGGAACATGAGGCGGGTCTCCATGAGGTAGGTGAGGTAGACGCCGCCCAGAATGCCCCCGAAGAAGGCGATGAACACCGCAATGTAGATGAGGGTGATGCGGCGTTCCTGGCGGGCCTCCTCCTGGGAGGCGGGGGTCAGGCCGCGGCATTTCTGGCGCCAGATGGTGGCGTGGAGCGTCATCTGGCGGAGGTTGTTGGTGGTGAACAGGGTGGACACCGGCACGCCGTGGAGCGCCGTGAAGGTGTTGTACTGCAAGGCCGAGGCAAAGAACACCGGCCACAGGTACATGGCAGGGGAGATGGCGGACAGCTGCTCAAAGGGCAGAAGACCCTGCAGCAGGAAGCAGGCGGTCTCAATGAGCAGGCAGCAGCGCTTCCACCGCCGCTGGTCGCCGCCGAACCAGAGGTAGGGCAGGCGGATGGACAGATAGATACCCAGAATAAACAGACCCACGGCGGCGGTGCGGGACCAGACGCCCGCCCATTCACCGCTGTGGATCTCGGACGCCAGGCTGATGATGTTGCCGGTCTGGGCGTTGGCAAACACATGAGAGCAGTATACACTGCCGAACGAACCCGCAAACCCGGCATTGACGGCCAGGGCGGCAAACCGTGCCTCCTCCCGCCGGGGCGCGGGCAGAGAGATAGAATGGCTGTACATGATAGACCCCTCCTTCTGTTGCGGAGGAAAAGCGGCCCCCGCACCGCCGCGGCTGCATCCCCATGCGGCCGCGCACTTTCCCGGCAACAAGTATACAGCAGGGATGCGGGGATGTCAAAGGCTGTCGGAGCAGCGGGAAAAATCCCCGCAAAAATCCCCGGGCCTGCGGGGGCAGGTCCGGGGAAACAGGAATGATGGAAAGAAACTCAGGCGGTGACGTCCTCGAACTGGCTGTTGTACAGGTCGGCGTAGAATCCGCCCTGGGCCAGCAGTTCGTCGTGGGTGCCCTGCTCCACAATGTCGCCGTCCCGCATGACCAGGATGAGGTCGGCGTCCTTGATGGTGGACAGCCGGTGGGCGATGACAAAGCTGGTGCGGCCCCGCATCAGGTTGTCCATGGCCTTCTGGATGCGCTGCTCGGTGCGGGTATCCACCGAGCTGGTAGCCTCGTCCAGGATCAGGATACGGTTGTCGGCCAGAATGGCCCGGGCGATGGTCAAAAGCTGCTTCTGGCCCTGGCTGACGTTGGAGGCGTCCTCGTTGAGCTCCATCTGGTAGCCGCCGGGCAGGGTGCGGATGAAGTGGTCGGCGTGGGCAGCCTTGGCGGCGGCGATGACCTCGTCGTCGGTGGCGTCCAGACGGCCGTAGCGGATGTTCTCCATGATGGTGCCCTTGAACAGCCAGGTGTCCTGCAACACCATGCCGAAGCCCTCCCGCAGGGCGCTGCGGTCAAAGTCCCTGACGTTGTGGCCGTTTAACAGGATGGCGCCGGAGTCCACATCATAGAAGCGCATGAGCAGCTTGACCATGGTGGTCTTGCCGGCCCCGGTGGGACCCACGATGGCCACCTTCTGGCCCGGCTTCACGTCGCAGGTGAAGTTGTGGATGATGGTCTTGTCGGGGGTATAGCCGAACTTGACGTGATCGAAGCGGACGGTGCCGTCGATGACGGAGGGGTCGGCCCGGCGGGCGGGATCGGCCTTCTGGTCTTCCTCCTCCTCGCCCAGGAATTCAAAGACGCGCTCGGCCGCGGCGGCCATGCTCTGGAGCATGTTGGACACCTGGGCCAGCTGCTGGATGGGCTGGGTGAAGTTCTTGACGTACTGGATGAAAGCCTGGATATCGCCGATGGTGATGATGCCCCGGGCGGCAAAGATGCTGCCCACCACGGCCACCGCCACATAGCCCAGGTTGCCCACAAAGGTCATGACGGGCATCATCAGGCCGGAGAGGAACTGGCTCTTCCAGGCGGACTCGAACAGCTTGTTGTTGGCCTTGCCGAAGTCCTCCAGCACCGCCTCTTCCCGGTTGAATGCCTTGACCACGTTGTGACCGGAGTAGATCTCCTCCACCTGGCCGTTGACCACGCCCAGGTAGTTCTGCTGGTCCTTGAAGTACCGCTGGCTGAAGCGGACCACCAGCAGCACCAGAACGATGGACACCGGCAGGATCAGGATGGCGATGAGGGTCATCTGGGGGCTGATGGACAGCATCATGATCAGCACGCCGATCATGGTGGTGATGCTGGTGATGAGCTGGGTGACGCTCTGGTTCAGGCTCTGGCCCAGGGTGTCGATATCGTTGGTGATGCGGCTCAGAACCTCGCCCACCGTGCGCTTTTCAAAGTAGGCGAGGGGCAGGCGGTCGATCTTTTCGGAGATCTGGCGGCGGAAGTCGTAGCAAAGCCGCTGGGACATGCCGCTCATCAGCCAGCCCTGGATGAAGCTGAACCCGGCGGACAAAAGATACATGCCCAGCAGAATCAGCAGGATCTTTCCGATGTAGCCGAAGTCGATGCTGCCGGTGCCGGTGATCATGGCGTACCAGCCGGTGGCCAGGGCAGTGGTGGCCTTGGCCAGGATCTTGGGTCCCGCAATGTTGAAAATGGTGGACAGGGCCGCAAACACCAGCACGGCAAAGAAGGCCATGCGGTATTTGCCCAGGGCGTTCAGAAGGCGCCGCAGGGTGCCGGTCAGGTCCTTGGGCTTTTCCACGGCGCCGGGGCCGTGGCCCATGGGCCCGCGCCCCATGGGGCCGCGTCTTACAGGTTCTGCCATCAGGATACACCCCCTTCGGTGGAATTGAGGCCGAGCTCTTTCTGGCTCAGCTGGCTCTTTGCGATCTCCTGGTACTCGGGGCAGGTCTCCATCAGCTCACTGTGGCGGCCCCGGCCGACGATGCGGCCTTCGTCCAGCACCAGGATCTGGTCGGCGTGCAGCACCGTGGAAATGCGCTGGGCCACGATGATGACGGTGGCGTCGCCGGTCTTTTCCCGCAGGGCCCGGCGCAGGACCACGTCGGTCTTGTAGTCGAGGGCCGAGAAGCTGTCGTCGAACAGATAGACCTTGGGCGCCTTGGCAATGGCCCGGGCGATGGACAGGCGCTGCTTCTGGCCGCCGGACACGTTGGTGCCGCCCTGGGCGATGGGACTTTCAAAGCCCTCGGTCTTGGCGGTGATGAAGTCGGTGGCCTGGGCGATGTCGGCGGCCTTGTGCATGTCGTCGTCGGTGATGAAGCTGCCGCCGAATTTCAGGTTGCTCTCGATGGTGCCGGAGAAGAGCACGCCTTTCTGGGGCACATAGCCCAGCTGGGCGCGCAGCGTCTGCTGGGGAATGCTGCGGATGTCCACGCCGTCCAGCGTCACGCTGCCTTCCGTCGCATCGTAGAAGCGGGGGATCAGGTTGAGCAGGGTGGACTTGCCGCAGCCGGTGGCACCGATGATGGCGGTGGTCTTGCCCGGCTCGGCGGTAAAGTCGATGTCGGTCAGGGCGTCCTCGTCGGCGCCGGGATAGCGGAAGTGGACATGGTCAAAGCGGATGACGCCCTTCCAGTCCTTGCGGTCCAGCCCGGCGGGCAGCGCCTCGGGCTTGGGGTCCTCGATGACCGGCTCGGTGCGCAGCACTTCCTCAATACGGTCGGCGGCCACGCCGGCACGGGGCAGCATGATGGAGATGACTGTCAGCATGAGGAAGGACATGACGATCTGCATGGTGTAGGTGATGAAGGCGATGAGGTCGCCGATCTGCATGCCGCTCTCCGCCATGGCGTGACCGCCGAACCAGACGATGAGCAGGGTGGTGCCGTTCATGATGAGCATCATGGCGGGCATCATGAAGGTCATGACCCGGTTGGTGAACAGCTGGGTGCGCATGAGGTCCTTGCTGGCGGCGTCAAAGCGCTGTTCCTCGTACTTCTCCCGGGAGAAGGCGCGGATGGGCATGATGCCGGTGAGGATCTCCCGGCTGACCAGGTTGAGGCGGTCCACCAGGGTCTGCATGAGCTTGAACTTGGGCAAAGCCACCTGCACCAGGACCAGGACGATGGCCATGAGCAGCGCCACCGCCACCACAATGATCCAGGACAGGCCGGTGGCGGTGCCAGCCACCCGGATGATGCCGCCGATGCCCAGGATGGGGGCGTAGGCGACGATGCGCAGCAGCATGACGGAGGTCTGCTGGACCTGCTGGATGTCGTTGGTGGTGCGGGTGATGAGGGAGGCGGTGGAGAAGCGGTCGGTCTCGGCGTTGGAGAAGGAAACGACCTTGCTGAACACCTGGCGGCGCAGGTCGCGGCCGATGGCAGCGGACACCCGGGAGGCAATGAAGCCCACCGACACGGCGGCAGCCACCATGAGCAGGCTGTACAGAAGCATCTGCCCGCCGGTGGAGAGCAGATAGGACATCTGGACGTCACCGTCGATGCCCTGGGCCTGGTATTCCAGCCGGACCAGCTGCACCGCCTGGGAGGCCAGGGTGCTCTCGGTGTCGGGGGCAAGGCTTGCCTGGGCGGAGGCCATCTGGTCCAGCATGGCCTGGTGGTCAAAGCCGGGCTGGGCGGCTGCTGCGCTCACCATGGCGGCAGCGGCGTCCAGGTCCTGGGCCTCGGGCAGGGCGGTCTCCACCCCCTGGCGCTTGGCCGACTGGGACGCCGCCGCCATGTAGAGGGCCACGTCGGGCATGGTCAGATCGGAAGCCAGGGTGTCGGCATCGGCGGTATCCAGCAGGGCGCGGACGCCGCTTTCATCGGCGGGGGCGTAGGCGGCTTCCAGGGCCGCGGCCTCCTCGTCGGGCATCAGGATCTTGAGGGCCTGGAGCGTGGTGTCGCGCACAGTATCGGGCAGGGCACTGTCCACGCCGCCCTGCTGGATGCCCACGTCGACGATGTCCGACGTGTAGCCCGGCAGGGCAAGGTCACAGCTTGCCTGTACGATGAGCAGCGCCACCACAGCCAGGCAGGCGACCCAGTGTTTGCCCAGGTTTCGGAAAATATTGAGCATGGGACAATCCTCCTTGCAAATCGGGGCTTGGTTTCGGGTGGAAAGAACGGGGATGGGACCCGGCGGGAAAGGCGATCATTCCTCCCGGGCAAGCTCGGCCTGCATGGCCTGCTCCCAGGTGGAAAGATCGTCCAGCATCCGGGCGAAGGTTTCCTCCCCCACCCGGTCAATGACCCGGTGCATGTACTCCCGCATGCGGTCCTCGGCCTTCAGGCGGATGGCTTCGCCCTTGTCCGTCAGGCGCACCAGGGCCTTGCGGTGATCGCCGGGGTCGGGGATGCGCTCCACCAGCCCGTTTTCCTCCAGCTGCCGCAGGGTGCGGGAGACGGCGGGGGCCAGCATGCGCAGACAATCCGGCAGCGCCGACACCGGCACCGCGCCGTCCTGGCCGTTTTGCCGGATGATGTAGTGCAGCCGTTCCAGCATGGCCAGCTCGCTGCGGGGACGGTCGGGATAGGCCTGCTGAATGCTCGTCTGCATGGTTTTGCGGATCTGCCAGAACAGCTGGACCAGGTCGCTCAGCGCGTGATCCGATTCCATAGTTCCACCACCTTTCCTTGGGAAGATACTTAACAAATGGTAAAACTTAACGTTTGTTAAGAATCAACTGTACGCAACATTATACCCCGTTCCACTGCAGATGCAAGAGGCAAATCCAAGAATTCTAAAATTGTTCACAAATTCTATGCGGTGATTTTGGACAGAATGCAAAAAGCACCCCCGCCGGAATGCCTTGCGGCCCCGGCGGGGGTGCTGTCGTTGTGAAATTGTGGAAAACCTGGCGGCGCTTATCCCAGGGCGCATCGATACCGCGCACCTTTGGGCGTCTGAGCATAAGGGACAAAGCCCAGCCCTTCAAACAGGGCACGGGAAGCGGTGTTGAAGGAATAGATTTCGTTCACATACAATTCCTGCCATCCAAGGCGGCGGGCCCGTTCCATCAGCGCTGCGACGGTGCGGCGGCCGATGCCCTGGCCGCGGAGATCTTTGCGCCCGATGACGATGGGAAGATCCTCCGGCCACAGCGTCACATCCCCCACCGGCTCAAAGGTGCCGCCGGGGGCGCGCCACTCGATCCAGTAAAGCTCGCCGTGCTGTTCCAGGTATCGGTACATTGCCGTGAGATGGGGCATGTCGTAAGGGTCGGTCTTTCCGTCCACCAGCATCAGGGTTTCAGGGTCCTGGTACCAGGGCAGGGCAAAGGCAAACCCGCTTCCGGCTCTTTTCAGGCGCAGGGTGGGATCTATCGTAAGAATGTCAGGCTGTTGGATGCCGGGAATGGGCATAGGTTTTTCGCCTCTCTCAGCCCAGGATGCCGCTGGCGGCAATGGCCTGGACGGCGGCCTGGATGCGCTCCACCGGCATGGTGAGGGCAAAGCGGACATAGCCCTCCCCGGAAGGCCCGAAGCTGGAACCCGGGGTGCAGATGACCCCGGCCTTCTCGATGAGGTCCATGCAGAAGGTCATGCTGTTGGTGTAGCCGCCGGGCAGGGGCGCCCAGACGAACATGCTGCCGTGGCTGTCGGGCACATTCCAGCCGATGCTGCGCAGTCCGCCGCACAGGGCATCCCGGCGGCGCTGGTACTCGGCGCACTGGGCCCTGACGCCGTCCAGGGGGCCGGTGAGGGCGGCGATGGCTGCCTTCTGGATGGGCAGGAACATGCCGAAGTCGATCTGGGTGCGCAGCTTCTTGCAGGCGGCGATGACGTCCCGGCGGCCCACCAGGAAGCTGATGCGGGCGCCGGTGACGTTGAAGCTCTTGCTCAGGCTGAAGAACTCCACGGCCACCTCCTCGGCACCGGGGGTGTTGAAGACGCTGCCGCCCACCTTGCCGTCAAAGATGATGTCGCTGTAGGCGTTGTCGTGGATGAGCAGGATGTCGTGCTTGCGGCAGAAGTCCACGATCTCCCGGTAGAGCTCGGGGGAGCCCACGCTGCCCACCGGGTTGGCGGGCAGGGAAACCAGCATGTACTTGGCCCGGTCGGCCACGTCGTCGGGGATGGTGGAGACGTCGGGCAGGAAGTTGTGCTCCTTGGTCAGATGGTAGTACCAGGGCTCGGCGCCGCCCAAAAGCGATCCGGTCATGAAGACAGGGTAGCAGGGGTCGGGCAGCAGCACCAGGTCGCCGTCGTTGCACAGGGCCATGCCCAGGTGGCCGATACCGTCCTGGCTGCCGGAAAAGCTCATGACCTGGTCGGGGGTCAGGCCCTCCACGCCGAAGCGGCGCTTGTAGTAGGCGCAGACTGCCTCCAGCATTTCGGGGATGTCCCGCAGGCTGTACTTCCAGTTTTCGTCCGACTGGGCGGCGTCGATGAGCGCCTGCTTGATGTGGGGAGCCGGCGGAAAATCGGGCGTGCCCACCGAAAGATTGTACAAAGCCTTGCCCTGCTGTTCCAGCGCGACTTTTTTGTCGTTGAGCGCGGCGAAGATCTCAGGCCCGAACAGGTCGAGACGCTTGGAAAACTGCATATTCATAACCCCCTCACAGGTGGCGGACCTCGGCAAAATGCGGGTGTGCTGCCGGGTCCGCTGCATAATTTTCATTGTAGCAGTCCTGCCCCGCCGATGCAAGCCAAAATTCGCCCTGTATTGCAGCAAACCGCTCCGCGTGCTACAATCACAAAAGAGATTGCTGCACGGAGGAACTGCCTTATGGATAAAAACAACCGCCCGGCTCTGGGATTTCTCTTGCTGGGCATCGCGGCCATCGGCCGTGCCCTGCTGGGGGTGCAGGACACCAGCTCCACCGCCGAGGTTACCCTGACGGTGCTGGCCGGCCTGGGAGCTGCCCTGCTGGCCGCCCGCTGCCGGAAAGCCCTGCCCGCCTACATCGGGCAGCTGGTCATGGAGGTGCTGCTCTGCGGCCTGGAGGTGGGCGGCTGGCTGCGCCCGGTGCTGCGCGCGGTGGATCTGTGGCTGGTGCTGGCGGGAGCCTTTGTCACGCTGACCGCCGCGGAACAGGTGCGAAACGACGAAACCTACACCGCAAAACACCGCCTGCTGCGCCCCATTCTGACGGTGCTGCTGGCCGTCCAGACGGTACTGCTCTTTGCCCAGACCGCCCTGCCCGGCCTGACCCCTCTGGCGGTGGCGGGGGCCGGCGTGTTTGTGCTGTTCTCCCTGGGGCTCATCTGGTACGGCACCCGGATGCTCAGCACCTACAACGCCCTGCGGGTGAAGAAAACAAAGCGGATTCTGTAACTGCCATACAATGAAAAAACGGCGGATGCCGGGAGCAACTTCCCCGGTATCCGCCGTTTATTTTTATGCTGTGAAAAATTTTATTCTGCCGCGGGGTGTTCGTCCGCCCAGGTGCAGGCGGCCAGGGCGGCCACGGTGCCGTCGGCGGCAGCGGTGGTCAGCTGGCGCACCGACTTGGTGCGGCAGTCGCCCGCCGCAAAGAGGCCGGGCACATTGGTGCGGCAGTCCTCCCCGGCCAGCACATAGCCGGACGGGTCCAGGGCCACCGGCGGGGCAAAGGGCTCATTAGCGGGCTGCTGGCCCACCGACAGGAAGAGCCCGTCCACTGTCACTTCGGTGCGGACGCCGGTCTTTTTGTTTTCCACCACAATGCCGGTGAGCTTGTCCTCGCCCAGGTATTCCACCACGTTGCTGTCCAGCATGAGGGTCAGGTTGGGGTTGGCGCAGACCCGCTTGGCCAGGGCGGCCTCGCCCCGGAACTCGTCCCGGCGGTGGATGAGCACCACTTCCTTGCAGACGCCGCACAGATACTCGGCGCTCTGCAACGCCGCGCTGCCGCCGCCCACCACGGCGGTCTTGCCCCCGCGGTAGAAGGAGCCGTCACAGACGGCGCAGTAGGCGACGCCGTGGCCGGTGAGCTCCTTCTCCCGGGGCAGGCCCAGGCCCCGGTGATGGGCGCCGGAAGCCAGGATGACGCTGCGGCAGGCGTAGGGGCCTGCGTCGCTCTCCACCACAAAGCCGCCGTCGGCCTGGGGGGCAATGGACTGGGCCCGGGCGAAAGCAAACTCCACGCCCAGACCGGACGCCTGCTGGTACAGGGCATCGGACAGGTCGGTGCCCGAGATGGCCGGGATGCCGGGATAGTTTTCCACACGGGGGGAGGTGGAGATCTGCCCGCCGAAAGCCTCACACTCCAGAACGGTCACGCGCTTGCCGGCGCGCACGGCGTAAACGGCTGCCGTCATGCCCGCGATGCCTGCGCCGATGACGACGATGTCGGTGTTTTGAGTCATAAGAGTTTTCCTCCATGGATTATGAAATGATTGAAAGAAATCCCCGCCGCGGCGGGACCTTTGATAAAAGTCTGTGCATTCCCGGCCGGATGCAGTCGGGTCAGTCCCGGGAATAGATGTCGCGGGTGTAAACCTTGTCCGCCACGTCGGACAGTTCGGGGGCGGCGCGGTTGGTCAGGATGATGTCGCATTCTTTTTTGAAGGCGTCCAGGTCGTGTTCCACCCGGCTGCCGTAAAACTCGTCGGCGTCCAGGGTGGGCTCGTAGACCACCACCGGCACCCCCTTGCCCTTGATGCGCTTCATGACGCCCTGGATGCTGGACTGGCGGAAGTTGTCGCTGCCTGCCTTCATGGTCAGGCGGTAGACGCCCACCACCCTGGGATGGCGGGAGAGCACGTCCTCGGCGATGAAGTCCTTGCGGGTGCGGTTGGAATCCACAATGGCCTGGATGAGGTTCTGGGGCACGTCCCGGTAGTTGGCCAGCAGCTGCTTGGTGTCCTTGGGCAGACAGTAGCCGCCGTAGCCGAAACTGGGATTGTTGTAGTGGCTGCCGATGCGGGGGTCCAGGCAGACGCCCTCGATGATGCCCCTGGTGTTCAGGCCCCGGGCGGCGGCGTAGGTGTCCAGCTCGTTGAAGAAGGCCACCCGCAGGGCCAGATAGGTGTTGGCGAACAGCTTGATGGCCTCCGCCTCGGTCAGGCTGGGAAAGAGGGTAGGAATGTCCTCCTTGACGGCCCCTTCCGCCAGAAGCCCGGCAAACTGCTTTGCCTTGGCCAGGGCGGCATCGTCCCCGGCGGGAGCGCCCACCACGATGCGGCTGGGGTAGAGGTTGTCGTAGAGGGCATGGCCCTCCCGCAGGAACTCGGGGCTGAACAGGATCTGCTGGCCGGGATAGCGGTCCCGGATCTGGGCGGTGTAGCCCACCGGCACGGTGGACTTGATGATGACGGTGGCCTGGGGCGCGTACTGCCGGGCCAGGTCCAGCACGTTCTCCACGCTGGAGGTGTCGAAATAGTTCTTGTCGGGGTCGTAGTTGGTGGGAGTGGCCACCACGATGAAGTCGGCGCCGGGATAGGCCCGGGCGGCGTCGGTGGTGGCGCGGAGGTCAAGGTCCCGGTGGGCCAGGTAGTCCTCGATCTCGGTGTCCACAATGGGGGAGCGCCGGGCGTTGATGGCCTCGGCCTTGGCGGGCAGAATGTCCATGGCCCACACCTCGTTGTGCTGGGACAGCAGCACGCTGATGGACAACCCCACATATCCGGTACCGGCAACGGTGATCTTCATGCCGAAAAACCTGCCTTTCTTCTGGGCCCCTTGCCGCTGCGGGGCGCTTCCGCTATACTAAAGCTGAACGGCGGGCAACACTGCCCGCTGCATGGGAATTTTTCTCAGTACAAATGCTGTACTGATGTTGATTATATCGTATCCGGGGCTGCTTTGCAACGCCGCCCCGGCGGGAGGAGACGAGATGGGACTGGCAGTTTCAGCGGGGGTCTATCTGGTGCTGGCGGCGTCGGTGCTGGCCTTGCGGGGGCGCCCGGCCTACCCGGCAGCCAAGGCTGCCGCGGGCATCGCTTTCACTGTGCTGGCGGTGCTGTGCGCTTTGCAGAGCGGCGGGGCAGCCGGGGTGCGGGTCTTTGCGGCGGGCTTTGCCCTGTGTGCCGCCGGGGACGTGGCCCTGGGCGTCTACAACCTGTATGGCCGCTCCGCCTGGATGGCAGGGGGCACCGGGGTGTTTTTCTGCGGGCACCTCTGCTTTCTGGCGGGGCTGTGGCATCTCCACGCCGCCGCCCCGGCCTGGCTGCTGCTGCTGCCGCTGGCGGCGGCAGCTTCCCTGGCGGTTCTGCTGCGCCGGGGCGTTGTCCGCATGGGCAGGCTGGCACCCTTCGGGGTGGTTTACTGCTTTGCGGTCAGCACTCTGCTGGCCCAGAGCCTGTCGCTGCTCCTCAGCCGGCCGGATTTCGCCGCGGTGCTGCTCTGCGCGGGGGCGGTGCTGTTCTGGACGTCGGACTTTATCCTGCTCTTTCTCTATTTCGGCAGGCGGGGGAAAACGCCTGCCCTGCATATTGCAAATCTTGTCACCTATTACGGGGGAATTCTCCTCATGGCGCTGAGCATCCGGGGGCTGTTCTGAGGCAATTGAGACAAAATCCCGGAACCGTCCATAGACGTCCGCTTCGCCGGGGGGATATACTATATTGGGAGAATACCCGGAAATATCGGCCCATTGCGGTTGCCATGGCAAAAGTTTATAAACCGTTCAGCTTTTGTTCACAGAGGCTTCGCATTTGGTCTGGTATCATACCCTTGCAAAGCAGTATCGCGGCGCAAAACCGGCGCCGCGCGCCGCTGACGCTTTCTTTATAACGAGGAGGATGTCTTATGCAGGAGATCCAGGACAAGGATCGCAAGCCCCCCAAAAAACCATTGATTTATTATTATGTCATCGCCATGGTGGTGGTGCTGCTTCTCAACGCCCTGTTCTTTCCGTCGGTGCTGGAGACCCAGGTGGTGGAGGTGGCGTACAGCGACTTCCTGACCATGGTGGACGAAGGCCAGGTGCAGGAGGTGGCTCTGGAGGAAAGCTCCGGCCAGCTGGTGTTCACGGCCACACAGCCGGACAACGGCGACAAGGTGGGCATCTACAAGACCGGCATCTGGCCCGACGACGGCCAGCGCCTGCTGGAACAGCTGCGCACCGACCCCGACATTTCCTTTACTGCCGAGATTCCCACCCAGGCCAACCCGATTTTGAGCTTCATCGTCTCGTGGGTGGTGCCGATTCTCTTCTTCCTGTTCATCGGTGAGCTGCTCTCCCGCTGGATGACCAAGCGGATGGGCAATCTGGGGGGCATGGGCAACGCCATGGCCTTCGGCAAATCGGGTGCCAAGATCTATGTGGAGCAGGCCGAGACCGGCGTCACCTTTGCCGACGTGGCGGGCCAGGATGAGGCCAAGGAGTCGCTGCTGGAAGTCGTCGACTTCCTCCATGACCCCGAAAAATATGCGAGCATCGGTGCCAAGCTGCCCAAAGGCGTGCTGCTGGTGGGCCCTCCGGGTACCGGCAAGACGCTGCTGGCCAAGGCGGTGGCCGGCGAGGCAAAGGTGCCTTTCTTCTCCATGTCCGGCTCAGAGTTTGTGGAGATGTTTGTGGGCATGGGTGCCGCCAAGGTCCGCGACCTGTTCAAGCAGGCCAATGAAAAAGCGCCCTGCATCGTCTTTATTGATGAGATCGACGCCATCGGCAAAAAGCGTGACGCGGGCGGGCTGTCCGGCAACGACGAGCGGGAGCAGACCCTCAACCAGCTGCTGGCCGAGATGGACGGCTTCGACGCCCGCAAGGGCGTGGTGCTGCTGGCGGCCACCAACCGGCCCGAAAGCCTGGACCCGGCGCTGCTGCGCCCCGGCCGCTTTGACCGCCGTGTGCCGGTGGAGCTGCCCGACCTGCAGGGCCGCGAGGCCATCCTGAAGGTCCACGCCAAGGACGTCAAGCTCAGCGGCGACATTGACTGGTCGCTGATCGCCCGGGCGACGGCGGGGGCTTCCGGCGCCGAGCTGGCCAACATCATCAATGAGGCCGCCCTGCGTGCCGTCCGCCAGAACCGCACGGCAGTGGAGCAGGCCGACCTGGAGGAGAGCGTGGAGACGGTCATCGCCGGCGCCCAGCGCAAGAACGCCGTTGTCTCCCCCAAGGAAAAGCGCATTGTCGCCTACCACGAGATCGGCCACGCCCTGGTGGCGGCCCTGCAGAGCCATTCTGCGCCGGTCACCAAGATCACCATCATTCCCCGCACCTCCGGCGCGCTGGGTTATACCATGCAGGTGGATGAGGGGGACAAGATGCTCATGAGCCGGGTGGAACTGCTCAACAAGCTGGCCACCCTCACCGGCGGCCGCTGTGCCGAGGAGCTGGTCTTCGGCGAGGACCAGATGACCACCGGCGCTTCCAATGATATCGAGCAGGCCACCAAGCTGGCCCGGGCCATGATCACCCGCTACGGCATGACCGAGGAGTTCGGCATGATGGCCCTGGAGACGGTGCAGAACCAGTACCTGGGCGGCGACACCTCCCTGACCTGTGCGGGGGATACGGCGGGCCGCGTGGATGAGATGGTCTGCACCACCATCAAGCAGGCCCACGACAAGGCCTACAAGATTTTGAGCGAAAACCGGGAAACTTTGGACCGTCTGGCGGCCTACCTGCTGGAGAAGGAGACCATCACCGGGGAGGAGTTCATGGACCTGCTCAAGCAGCAGGAACAGGCCTGAGAGGAACAATCCTTCTCAAAAACATCCAAAACTGCACAAACCTTGGCCCGGTGAGGCCCCTGCCGTTTGAGCGATTCGCATGATTTTCAAAAAAATGCTTGACGCAGGCGGGAAAGGTGCATATACTGGTGCCATGGCAAAGGCGCCGAGGAAATTTTCCTCGGCGCCTTTCCTGTTTGCGGTACAGCCTTCTCCCCAGGAGGTGCCGCGGTGGGGAGTATGCAGAGAGGAGAGATCATTTATGTACAATTCTTCCGACGTCATATGGACGCTTGTTGCGGCGTTTCTGGTCTTCTTCATGCAGGCGGGCTTTGCTCTTTGCGAAGCAGGCTTGACCCGAGCCAAGAATACCGGCAATATTCTGATGAAGAATATGATGGATTTTTGTATCGGCACCCCCTGCTACTGGCTGGTCGGTTTCGGTATCATGTTTGCGGGATCCGGCGCCCTCATCGGCGGCTTCGACCCCTTCATCCAGGGCAGCTATGATTTCGGCACGCTGCCTGTCTGGGTCTACGTCGTGTTCCAGACTGTGTTCTGCGCCACGGCCGCGACCATCGTTTCCGGCTCCATGGCAGAGCGCACCAAGTTCAGCGCCTACTGCCTCTACTCGGCAGCCATCAGCCTGATCGTCTACCCCATCTCCGGCCACTGGATCTGGGGCGGCGGCTGGCTCAGCCAGCTGGGCTTCCATGACTTCGCCGGTTCCACTGCCGTCCACTTTGTTGGCGGCCTCACCGCCATGCTGGGCGCTGCCATGCTGGGCCCCCGTATCGGCAAGTACGGCAAGGACGGCAAGGCACGCGCCATTCCCGGCCACAACCTGACCGCCATGGCTCTGGGCGTTTTCATCCTGTGGTTCTGCTGGTTCGGTTTCAACGGCGGCTCCACCGTTTCCATGACCGGTGACGACACCATGGTTTCCGCCGGCCTCATCTGCTTCAACACCAACCTGGCCGCTGCGCTGGCTACCTGCGCAGCCCTCATCACCACCTGGGTCCGCTATGGCAAGCCCGACGTCTCCCTGACCTTCAACGGCGCTCTGGCCGGCCTGGTCGCCATCACCGCAGGCTGCGATGTGGTCGATCCCTTCGGCGCTGCCATCATCGGTATCGTTGCCGGTGTGCTGTGCGTCTTCTCCGTTGAGTTCTTCGACAACATCGCCAAGATCGATGACCCTGTGGGTGCTGTCTCCGTCCACTTTGCCAACGGCATGTGGGGCACCCTGGCGGTTGGCCTCTTCGCCACCGAGGGCGGCCTCTTCTACGGCGGCGGCTTCGCCAAGCTGGGCGTTCAGGCCCTGGGTGTTGTCAGCGTTGCAGCCTGGGTTCTGGTTGCCATGTTCATCATCTTCACCCTCATCAAGAAGACCGTCGGCCTGCGCGTGACCGAGCAGGAAGAGATCGACGGCCTGGACATCCACGAGCATGGCCTGGCCTCCGCTTACTCCGGCTTTGCCATCAACGATGCTACCTACGCCGATCTGTCCACCAATGAGAACACCGACCTGGGCGAGGACGACCTGGAAAAGGCCAGCCCGGCCAAGGTCGCAGCGGCCATCAAGGTCGAGCGCGAGGCACCCCTGCCCGCCGATCTGGACAGCGGTATGCACAAAGTCGTTATCATTCTGCAGCTTGCCAAGTTTGACGCACTCAAGCGTGCCCTCAACGGCATCGGCGTCACTGGCATGACGGTGACCCAGGTCATGGGCTGCGGCCTGCAGAAGGGCAGCGGTGAGAAATACCGCGGCGCTGAAGTCGATATGACCCTGATGCCCAAGGTCAAGGTCGAGGTCGTCGTCAGCAAGATCCCCGTGGAAAAGATCATCGACACTGCCACCCATACCCTGTATACCGGCCACATCGGCGACGGCAAGATCTTCGTCTACAATGTCGCCTGTGTTGTCAAGGTCCGTACCGGTGAGAGCGACTACGCCGCTCTGCAGGATGTGGAGTAATCTTTCCGGCAACTGATCTGTTGCTTCATAAACTTTCCGCCCCGAGGGGCGGGGCATGCCCGCAAGCTCTGCCCCGCCCCTCGGGGCTTTTTTTTGTGCGGTGGAGC
This sequence comes from uncultured Gemmiger sp., assembly GCA_944388125.1. GTDB lineage: Bacteria > Bacillota > Clostridia > Oscillospirales > Ruminococcaceae > Gemmiger. Next base: position 49,125 of record CALXHO010000004.1, read on the forward strand.
ACGCGCTGCACTGGTAGATGTAAAACAGCTTCGAAACCGTTGGGATGACCTCAGATACGGATCAATAAGATTGGAGAAGTCCGATCATCTTCCGCCAGTCCGCCGGCAGAACTTTTCCTCCCAAAAAATACCTTGAAACAAAATAGTTAATTTTCATAAAAAAATATAACACAACAGAAAAAATTTATGTTATATACTTGAAGGTGCAATGGCTCGATTATATAATGAAAAGAACAGAAGAAATACTTATGCGAACCTGGCAAAAACCAGACAGGTTGCCAAGTAGCCCACCCCCGACCAGACCCAGAGGAAAAGAGCATGAAAATGAAGCGATTGTTAGCCGGTCTGATGAGTTTGGCGATGAAGTTTTGTCCGGCGCCACCTTCACCCTGGAGTACAAGGCCTTTGACAATTGGTCCGGCACCCAGCAACTGACCGGCAAGGAGACGGGCTGGAGCACCGCTGTGGCCGAAACCGCACCCACCGGCACCGACGGCAAAGTGACAGTGAGCGACCTGGAACCCGGTATCTACAAGATCACCGAGAAAACGGCCCCCGATAAATATACCGCCGACCCCGACCCCAGGTATGCCATCGTCACGGGAGGCCTGGACCAGACCGTCACATGGAACGGGACAGCGCTGAACGGTGAGGCAGCCTTTACCAACAAGGCAGAGGTTGCGCTGACCATCACCAAGAAGCTGGATACCGGCAGCCGTGCCCCCCACTGCCGGCAACGGCCTGATCGTGAACAACTATCCCGGCGTCAAGATCCAACTGACCAAGTACGACAACACCAAAGAGGGCCGGGACCCCATGGTGCAGCCCAACGTTACCTTTGCTCTCTACCACAAGGACGGCGACACCTGGAGCTTTACGGATTCGGCCACCACCGATGCCAACGGTATGCTGACCTTCACCGTGGAGGAAGGCAAAACCTATGCCGTGGTGGAAAATCCCATCCCTGACGGTTACCAGAGCCTGGAAGGCCTGTGGGACGGCAGCGGATGGATGCCCACCGAGAGCGACAGCAACCGCACCTACTATCTGATCAATGACGGCGAACCGCTGGAACTGGAACACGGCCTGTACGAGTACAAGGCCTACAACATTCCCTTTGTCCAGCTGGAAGTGCGCAAGCAGGATGCCCTGAATCCGGCAGCCGACGCTCAGCCCACCGCCATTGTGGACCTGTATGAGGTGCCTGCAAATACTTCCGCTACCATGACCGAGGAACAGATCAGCGCCCTGCTGGATGATACCGAGAATGTACATCAGGTAGCCCGGGATCTGAACGTGAATCTGGATGGCGAGGATACTTTGGCCAACATCCAGTTCAAGTACGCCCTTCTGGACAATGTGGTGGTGGGCGGCAAGACCTACCTGGCCCTGGAGACCGACTCTTCCATGACGCAGATCCGCGACCATAACCAGGAGGTATGGTACGTGGTATTCACGGTGCCGGTCAATACCGACGGCCATGAAGTGGTGACCCTGAAGAACGTGGCCGGTCAGGCAGATCTGGACCTGAGCAAGAGCACCACCACGGAAAACTATGAAAGCCTGATGGAGGCTCCGGCCCAGCTGGAGTACACCCTGACCCCCACTGTGGGCGACAATACCTACCCGCTCAACAGCTTTGTACTGCAGGACACCGGCCTGACCGCCTATCATCAGGACGATCAGAATGAAACCCTGCTGGACTTTGGAGATTACCTGAAGGAAAAGTATTCCATCACCAGTGTGACTCTGGCACCGTCCAGCCATGACGGCGCGGCTTACAGTGCCGACGGAAAACAGACCGGCCTGCAGGCTACTGTGACCTTCTACGATTTTGAGGGGACGGCAGTGGAGAGTAAAACGGTGGATGATGCCACCAAGGCAGCCACCGTGACCCCCACCGGGCCCGACAAGATCGCACAGGTATCGGTCAGCTATCAGTCCCCGGCCCTGCAAAAGGACACCGGCTACGCTCTGGGCCAGTATTTCCAGCCTGGTGCCGTGACTGTACAGATGACGCTGGACCAGCAGCAGGGCGGGGTGAATGTGCAGGAGATCACCCGTGTGGTGAACACTGCCACCGCCACGCTGACCTATTCGCCTTGGGACGGTACGGGCTCCCAGCTGGCCCCGACAACCCTGCAAGAGTCCGACACTGCCCAGAATGCGTTCAATGAGCTCAAAGGCGCATTGATCAGTGTATCCAAAACGGTAGACAAAACGCTTCCCAGCCAGGATGATACCCTGACCTATACCATCTCTTTGAACAACGACGCCAACGCCGAAGCCGACATGCAGCGGCCCTTTGTGGTAGATCTGCTGCCGCAGGGCACCCGCCTGGAGGGAGAGAACGGCAACGTCACCCTGGTCAACCCGCCCGAGGGCATCGAGATCGAAAACATCCGTGCCTCTACCCAGGATGGTGAGACAGCTCTCTTTATATTCCTCACAGGTTCGCTGGAACCCGGCGCAACTGTGACGCTGCAGCTGCAGGTACACACCACTCCCGAAATTGCGATCTACGGCCCGGAAATCCGCAACTATGCCATTGCCGGCAGCCGTGTGGCAGGCGTCAAGACCGTCAACAATCCCCAGGGCTCCTCCTACAAGACGAAAGATAACCTCTGGCCTCATGGCCTGGACAGCGTCCTCTCCACCCTGGAAGGAACCGAACGGCTGGAAAGCCTGCGCTCCATGCTGGGCGAAATGAAGGACTTCGGCTATGTTTCGACCTATGTAGGCAGCAACTGGTCGGCCACCTCGGCTGCAGGTCTGGTCAAGACCGGCCAGGGCAATCTGTCCACCGATCTGGGCTTTACCTCGGATCATCTGTCCACCGTGGGCAACAGGGGGTATATGGACTACCGCCTGCAGGTGAGCAACCTCTCCGCGGCGGATCAGGGCGTGAAGTTTACCAATGCGACCATTCTGGATGTGTTCCCCTTTGTGGGAGACCTCGGCCTGACGGGCGCCAGTCGCGGCAGTCAGTGGGAGATGACCTTTGCCACCGATACCTATGCCGACAAGGGCAACAATACCGGTGTGCAGATGCAGCGTCTGGATGGAACCGGAAATGCCACGATTCTGAGTACCGATCAGTATGAGGTATTCTACTACCTGAACGATATCACTGCAGACAACATCGATGCTGTCTATGACGATGTGGATCAGCTCCATTTTGGTGACACTGCGCCCGAAGGCTGGACCAAGACGCCTACAGCCAACGCCACGGCCATCGCCGTTGCGGTGGAAAAACAGGATGACAGCGCCCTGCCTTCCCATGCCAGCTATCTGGCTGAGTACCGCCTCAATGTGGGCAACCTGAGCCAGGAGGAGCTGACCAACCGGTCCTGGACCAACGCGGTGAACAACTTCATCTTCGCCTATGACCGGTATGCAGGAAGCCAGACCGCTGACCAGGCCACGTCGGCCGGTAAACCCATTATGTCCAACTCGGTGTCCAATACCATTCTGCCCAGTCTGGTGCAGGTGGGCGGTCATGTCTGGATCGACAAGAACGCCGACGGCGAATGGCAGGCCGACGAGTCGGTGTCGCAGCTGACCGACAATGCTCTGGTTCAATCCCTGCTCAATCATGTGGAGATCACACTGTATACCTACGAGGGCAGAAGCGACATGGTCCGTCAGGCCGAAAGCTACGCCACAGCCAATGATCCCGACTGGAAGAGCGAGGCAAACTTCCTGTTCACCGATTTGGAACCTGCCAGCCGGATGGACAATTTCACCGAGGATCAGCTGTACAGCAGCGGCAACAACCGTGAGCCGCTGAATCCTGCCATTCTCAAGGGCGAAGCTCCCAAGACCTACCGTGTCCTGGCAACTGTGCCGGAAAGTGCCGGTATTCTGACCCAGGTGACCACACTGGGCGGCCTGAGCCAGAAAGCGCAGACCGGCTTCTCCCGCCATCCCGACGACCTGGCCGACGGTGGCATCCATGATGACGAGGCCAGCGACAACAACTTCTTTGCGGCAGGCAGCACCGCCTGACGCAACTATACTTCGGAGCGGTTCTTCCTGTACGCTACCGCAAACCCCACCACCCAGTTCGACAACACCAAGGATATCGGCTTTGTGCTGCAGCGCAACCTGACCCTGCACAAGGTGGCCCAGAAAGATCCCACCAAGGACCTGAAAGGCGCGACTTTCCAGATCTACGGCCCCTTTGCCACGGTGGAGCAGGCCGATACCGCAGCACTGACGAGTGATAACCTGGTTGCCACGGTAACCACTGACGATGACGGCAAAGCCATCGTGCAGAACCTGAACTGGTTCCAGAACTATGTTATTGTGGAGACGGACAGTGCCGACTACTATCAGGTGGACGGTGCTACCGCCACCAACACTGACGGAGTACTGTCGGCTTATACCGGCACCGCAGCCCAAGGTCCTGCCTGGGTGCTGGAGGTGCCCGCCGACAGCGTGACCAACCAGAATCAGACCGTCACCGTGACCAACCGCACGGAGGTGGAATACACCCTGACTGCCACCAAGACGCTGGAAGGCACCACCCTGCGGGATAACCAGTTTGCCTTTGTGCTGATGGATGACCAGATGAAGACCCTGCAAACCGCCTACAATGTGGACGGGAAGGTCACCTTTGACAGCATCCAGGTGGACCAGGAGGCACAGTTCACCTACTACCTGAAGGAAGTCATTCCTGAGGATGCCGTGAATGCCGTGCTGGACAACATTCTGTACGACACTACCCTCTGGAAAGTGGAAGTGGTGGTGGAGCGCAACGCCCAAAACCACCGTCTGGAAGCCGACATCACGTACAGCCGGCAGAATGCCGATGGCAGCTGGAGCCCGGTGACCGAAGGCATCGCCTTTACCAACCGGTATCTGCCTGCATTCCGCGTCCAGTACAGCCCGGTGGTGTACAAGACCTTTACCGACAACAGCAAGGCCCGTCCGAAGGACCAATCCTTTACCTTTACCCTGACCCCTGCCGAAAACTACGGCGAGGCGGTGCAGATCGCTTCGGGCGGTGATACGGTGACGATCCACCAGGAAGGCATGGTCTACTTTGCCCCCATCACCTTCACGCAGACGGGGAACTATCGCTTCACCCTGCAGGAGGCCAAGGGCGATGCATCCAACTACACCTACGATACGACCCGGTGGACGCTGGAAATCGAGGTGGGCAAAGAGGGGGATGACCTGAAGATCCTGCATGCCGTCTATCGGGCGGATGGCAAGCCCGATGCCGACAAGGCCACCTTCGTCAACGGGTATTACCCGCCTGACCAGCCTCCCGAAACTCCCGATGAGGGCGGAGAGGAAAACAAAAATCCGTTGCACTGGATTTACACGCTGCTGCCGCAGACAGGGGATTCCAGCCAGCCCATGCTGTGGGTAGCCCTGCTGGTGATCTCTGCCGGCTGCCTGGCAGCCATCGTGGTCTGGCGCAAGCGCAAAAAGTAAGTCCGTAACCGTACTCCGGACCTGACACAAACCCACGCCGCCGGGGAAACGTGCATCATCGCCGTTTCCCCGGCGGTTTTGGTTTGCTGCCCAAAACGCACATTGCAGTGTCTTGCAAATGATGCCACAGAAAGAAAACCCGCCCCCTGTCAGGCAGGGAGCGGGTTTTTATGCTTTTTATATGGGGAAACTCGGCCCGGTCAAAGGCAAAAGGAAAGTTCAGCGCAGGCAGGCCCGGGCGCGTTCCAGATCCTCACGCCTGACGTAGATGGTGTAGGTCCAGGAGTCGGCCACGCTCTGCCCAAAGGTGCCGGAGCGCTCCCGTGTGCCTGCGGCGAATACCGAGGGGGAAGTCCGGCTGCGGGAAGCAACATGGTACTCGATGCCGGCCTGCTCCAGAGCGGCGGAGAGTTTCTGGCTCTGCTCCAGAGTGGGACAGACGGTCAGTTCGCAGCGGTTGAAAATGGAAATCATGGGAAGGCTCCTTTCTCTGTTCGCTATGCGGAACAAATGATAGATGGCGGCGGAAACGCAAACTCCCGGAGCTCCCGCCTGTGGGGGAACTTACCAGACGACCTCGTCTTCCGGGATGCATTCCTCCAGGGGAACCTGCATCCCCTGGAGAAGTTTGGATTTCAGGGCAGGGTTCTCTGAAATCTGCTGCATGGCCCCGGTGGCATCGGAAGCATCCCGACCGGGGGAGGGAGACGGGCAAAAGCCGGCGAAATCACTCCCGGCGGGATTCTGCCGGGGAGAATCTTTCCTGTTGCGGCACATGGAAATTCCTCCTTTGTACCTGTTTATGATTCAGTATATCATTTATCTTTGCCTGCTGCAAATGGAACGGACAATGGATTTTATGTAGGTACGCAAAACGGCCGTCCTTACGGGTTGCGGTGCCCGCATCGGACGGTGCCCCGTGGAAGGGGCTTGTCCTCTGCGACCGCGGCCCCTGCTCCGGCTCCCTGTTTCCGCCGCAGGCGGCGGTCGCCTGCGCAGCTTTTCGAGTCCCTTCCGAGGCATCCCGGGAACAACAAAAAAGAAGAGGTCTCACGTTTCCGTAAAACCTCTTCTTTTGGTGCGCTGGAAGGGGCCCCTCTCCCGCGCCCTTCCCGACAGTCCGCAGGACTGTCGGGCCCGGCCGGTACGCAAAACGGCCGGACGGGCTTTTCTCGTCCCTTCCGATGCATCCCGGGAACAACAAAAAAGAAGAGGTCTTACGTTTCCGTAAAACCTCTTCTTTTGGTGCGCTGGAAGGGACTCGAACCCCCGGCCTTCTGATTCGTAGTCAGACACTCTATCCAGCTGAGCTACCAGCGCAACTGCAAGAAGTATAATAACACAGGAGGTGGGGAATGTCAAGCATTTTTTTGGGGAAAAATTCAAAATATTTTTTTGCCCCGGTCAATGGGTGTTTTTTCGGGGAAACGGTTCGTCGCCTCCCCGGCGCAGATGGTCCAGCACTTCGTTGAGGTCCTCGCAGCAGGCGTCGCACAGGGAGAGGATCTCCTCGGTGGGCTGCTGCAGGTCGGGCACCATGACAGTCACGGCACCGGAAGCATGGCCCGCCCGCACACCGTTGAAACTGTCCTCCAGCACCAGGCAGTCGCTGGCAGGCAGGCCAAGATGTTCTGCCGCCACCAGGAAGATCTCCGGATCGGGTTTGGATGCCTTGGCGTCGTCGCCGCAGACGGTATCGGTAAAGTACCGGTCTGCCCCCGAAATGCGCAGGTACCGCTCAATAGTCTCATGGGAGCTGGAGCTGGCCACAATGCGGGGAATCTTCTGCTCCTCCAGGTAATCCAGCAGGGCGAACAATCCCGGTTTGGCGGGGGCACCGTTGGCCAGGGCCGTCTTGCCCTCCTCCCGCACGGCGGCCAGCAGGACGTTGGGGTCGCACTGGGGATAGTAGTGCCGCAGATGCCGCAGCATGTTCTCCCCGGCCAGGCCGCGGGCTCCCGACACAAAAGCCTCGCAGGGGGCGGGCAGACCCAGCTTTTTCAGGGCCGGGGCCCACAGTGTTGTCCAGATGCGCTCGGTGTCGAACATCAGACCGTCCATATCAAAAATAACGCCTCGGATCATGGCAGAAAACTTCCTTTCACGCGGGGAGATACGCTCCCCGAAACGGATTGCACTGCGCCCATGGCAGCAAGTTTTATTGTATCGGATTTGCTCTTTGATTGCAACCGGGCAGCTTGGGGAGGGGGCGTTTGACAGGCGTCAAAAATTGTTTGTAAAACTGAAAGATTTTGCCTTGACTTGCGGGCGGCGGGATGGTACGATAACCGTGTACGAGTATGTCCCGTCAAAAACTGACAGAGGAAAGGCAGGTGGTACGGCATGGAGATTCCCGGTAGTCCAGTGAACCGATGGAACAATATTATGGCAACCGATGTTTGGGTGCATATGCGCAGAGACAGACGGACCGGACACGCGGGCAATCCCGTGACCGGTCGGCCTGCTTGTTCAGCGCGCGTCTGCACTGCATGACGCGCCTTTTCTTTTGCCGTTCCGGGGGCAGAGTGTCCGCCGGAGGGGCACTGTGCGGCGTATGCGCATCGGAACACCGGCTGCCCGAAAAAAGGAGGCAACCCCAATGTCCGATACTGCAATCCAGACCCTCAAGAATATGCTGGCGCACCTGGATGACGCCAAAAAGTACCAGAGCCTGCGGGATGTGATGGAGACCCTCAACGCGCCGGATCTGGCCGCCGTGTTTGAGGACCTCCCCCAGGAGAAAATGCCGGTCCTTTTCCGGCTGATGCCCAAGGATCTGGCCGCCGAAGTCTTTGCGGAACTGACCCCCGAGACCCAGGAGGCTCTGATCCAGGGCCTATCTGACCGGGAGCTCAAGCTGGTCATCGACGAGCTGTTTGTGGATGACGCCACCGACCTGGTGGAGGAGATGCCCGCCGGTGTGGTCAAGCGCATTCTGGCCCAGGCGGCCCCCGATACCCGCCAGATGATCAACGAGCTGCTCAAATACCCGGAGGATTCCGCCGGCGGCGTCATGACCACCGAGTTCATGGAACTGCGCCCCGACATGACTGTCCGCCAGGCCATGGATGCCATCCGCAAAAACGGCATCGACAAGGAAACCATCAACAACTGCTACGTCACCAACCCCGATCGCACCCTGGTGGGCGTGGTATCCCTGCGCTCCCTGGTGCTGGAGAAAAATGAAGACCGCTGCATTGATGACTTTATGGACACCAATGTGGTCAGCGTCACCACCTCCACCGACCAGGAACAGACCTCCCATCTGTTTGAAAAGTACGGCCTGCTGGCGGTGCCCGTAGTGGACGGGGAAAAGCGCCTGGTAGGCATCGTCACGGTGGACGACGCCATCTCCATCCTGCAGGATGAGGCCGACGAGGACATTGCCAAGATGTCCGCTATGGCCCCCACCGACAAGCCGTACTTCCGGCGCAGCATGTGGGACCTGTACAAGAGCCGCGCCCCCTGGCTGCTGTTTCTGATGGTCAGCGCCACCTTCTCCAGCCTGGTCATCCGCAGCTATGAGGATGCCCTGGCCGCCGTGACGGTGCTCACCGCCTACATCCCCATGCTGACCGATACCGGCGGCAACGCGGGCAGCCAGAGTACCTCCACCATCATCCGCGGCATCGCCCTGGGCGAGATCCGCGGCCGCGACCTGCCCCGTGTCCTGTGGCGGGAATTCCGGGTGGCCATCCTCTGCGGCGGCACGCTGGCTGTCTGCAACTTTGTCAAGCTGCTGGTCTTTGACCACATCGCCATGCCGGTGGCGGCCGTCGTCTGCCTGACCCTGGTGCTGACGGTGCTCATCTCCCAGCTGCTGGGCACCCTGCTGCCCGTCACCGCCAACCGCATCGGCATCGACCCGGCGGTCATGGCATCCCCCCTCATCACCACCATTGTGGATACCACCACCCTGCTGGTCTACTTCAACATTGCCCGGGTCATCCTGCATTTGTGATGCAGCTACCCCCCGATAAAAAATAACCGTCCTGTGCAGAGGCCCCAAGGGCCCGCGCAGGACGGTTTTTCTGTCCGGGTACGGCAGGAGGTTACAGCGGTGCGGCGGAGGAAAGCTTCCCCAGGATCTCCACCACCTTGTCCTCCCCGTACTGCCGGTTTTCCAGAAAGGCATAGTAGGAGCCGTAGATGCGGAAACTCAGGGAGACCTCGAAGGCGGGGTCTCCCTTCCGCTCGGGATAGAGGGCAAAGATCAGCCGTTTCAGCTCGGCGGAAAACCGGGCGATGAGCAGCCCCCGCCGGCTGCCTGAAAAGAGCACCGCCAGCTGGGGATGGGGCGCGCAGGCCCGGAACAGGTCCTGGACAAAGCGGGCGGTGTCGGTGAGGACGGCCTCGGGGTGGGGCAGACCCTCCACAATGGAGCGCACCAGCTCGTTTTCCAGCTGTTCCGACAGGTCGTAGACGTCCTTGTAATAGGTGTAAAAGGTAGAGCGGTTGACCGGGGCTTCCCGGCAGAGTTCCCGCACCGTGATCTTCTCCAGAGGCTTGTGGGCCCGCAGCCGGTAAAAGGCCTCGGCAATGCTCTTTTGTGTTTTCTGTGCCCGCAGATCCATATTGCATCTTCCCCAACACATTGTGCCGAGTGTTGGATAACCGACACTTGGCGTAAGCTGACGGTAGTCCCATTTTTGGACAGACTGTATACTGATTATAGTATACGGGCGGCAGCCTGTCCAGCGCAGCCGCCCTGTCAGGGACACAACAAGGAGCTGTTACGGTTATGAAGATACAGGACTTTTATACCGGTCATGCCTTTGACGCCTATGAGGTCCTGGGCACCCACCCGGGGCCGGAAGGCACCCGCTTTGCCGTGTGGGCACCCTCGGCCCGGGCGGTGAGCGTGGCGGGGGACTGGGCGGCAGGGGAAACACCCCTCCACCGCAGTACAAGCATCAGCGGCGTGTGGGAGGGTCTTGTCCCCGAGGCAAGGCAGGGCATGGCCTATGTTTACCGGGTGACCGGCACCGACGGAAATACGGTGGACCACTGTGACCCCTACGGCTTTGCCATGACCCTGCGCCCCGAGGGCCGCAGCATTGTGGCGGGGCTGCCGGACTATACTTTTGCCGACAGGGACTGGATGGCCCGCCGCACCAAGAATTTTGACGCCCCCCTCAACATCTACGAGGTCCACGCCGGAAGCTGGCAGCGGCGGGAGGACGGCAGCTGGCTGAGCTATGACGAGCTGGCCGACCGCCTGCCCGGCTATGCCAGGGAGAACGGCTACACCCACATTGAGCTCATGCCCCTGGCCGAGCACCCCTTTGACGGCAGCTGGGGCTACCAGATCACGGGATTTTACGCTCCCACCAGCCGCTACGGCACGCCGGAGGGCCTCTGCCGCTTTATTGACGCCTGCCACCGGGCGGGGGTGGGCGTCATCCTGGACTTTGTTCCGGTGCACTTTGCGGTGGACGGTTACGGCCTGCGCCGCTTTGACGGCACCCCGCTGTACGAGTATCCCGCCGACGCGGTGGGGGAGAGCGAGTGGGGCAGCTGCAACTTCATGCACTCCCGGGGGGAGATCCGCTGCTTTGTGCAGTCCTGCGCCGATTACTGGCTGCGGTACTTCCACGCCGACGGCCTGCGGATGGACGCGGTCAGCCGCCTCATCTACTGGCAGGGCGACCCCGCCCGGGGCGTCAACGGCAGCACGCTGGAGTTCCTCAAAACCATGAACGCCGGGCTCCAGCAGCGCCATCCCACCGCCATGCTCATTGCGGAGGACAGCACCAACTATCCCAAGGTCACCGCCCCGGTGGAGTACGGCGGCCTGGGTTTTGACTACAAGTGGGACCTGGGCTGGATGAACGACACCCTGGACTATTTCAAAAAGACCCCGGAGGAGCGCACCCGGAACCAGGGCAGGCTGACCTTCTCCATGATGTACTTCTACAACGAGCACTATATCCTGCCCTTCTCCCACGACGAGAACGTCCACGGCAAGGCCACCATCCTCCAGAAGATGTACGGCGACTACGACGGCAAATTCCCCCAGGGCCGTGCGCTCTACCTGTATATGGTGGTGCATCCGGGCAAGATGCTGGACTTCATGGGCAACGAGTTCGGCCAGCTGCGGGAGTGGGACGAGGCCCGCGCCCAGGACTGGGAGATCCTGCGCTACCCCAACCACGATGCCTTCCGCCATTTCCGGCAGGAGCTGGCAGGGCTGTACAACCGCTATGACGCCTTCTGGCAGGGGGAGTACGACTCCGCCCGCTTCCGCTGGCTGGACTGCGACGAGGCCGGGCAATGCACCTTTGCCATGCTGCGCACCGGGCGGGAGAGCAGGGTGTTCGGGGCGTTCTGCTTCGGGGACAAGGCCCGGCAGGGCTACCGGCTCACCCTGCCCGGCCCCGGCAGGGCCGAGCTGCTTCTGGACAGCGACTGGCAGTGCTTCGGCGGCAATACCCCGCGGGAGGGGCAGATGCTGACCGCCGGCGGGGACGGTGTCCTCACCCTGGACCTTGCCCCGTACAGCGGGAAACTGTATCTCTGGACGCCGGACGATCCCGCCTGATGCCCCGCCTTTTTCCGGAAAAATCAAAACAGCAAAAACAGCCGCCTTTCCCGGTCGGGAAAGGCGGCTGTCTCATGTTTCAGGGAAAAACCTGCCCGGCGGAGAAGCCCGCAGGGAAACGCCTCACAGCGGGGCGATGTCGAACTTGTAGACCGTCGTCTCGTCGTAGGTCTGCTTGGGCAGCAGGGTGGCGTCGGGGAAATCGGGATGGTTGGGGCTGTCGGGGCAGTTCTGGGTCTCCAGACAGACGGCATCCCGGGCGCTGTAATGGGCGCCGTCCTTGCAGTCGGTGGCGGGGTCCAGATTGTTGGCCGAGTACAGCTGCACTGCGGGTTGGGTGGTCAGCGTCTCCATGCGGATGCCGGTCTCGGGTCCCACCAGCCAGGCGGCGTGGCGAAGCCCCGTGTCGGGCAGCAGATAGCAGTGGTCGTAGCCCTTGCCCTGTACCAGGGCGGGGTAGTCCTCCCCGATGTCCCGGCCGATGGTTTTCTCCTCATTGAAGTCCATGGGAGTGTCGGCCACGGGAATCCGGCGGCCGGTGGGAATGCTGGCGTCGTCGGTCTCCAGATAGGCGGGGCTTTCCAGGGAAAGGCGGTGTCCCAGCACGCTGCCGGAGGCATGGCCGTTGAGGTTGAAGTAGCTGTGGTTGGTGATGTTGACCACGGTGGGGGCGTCGGTGGTGGCGTAGTACCGGACGACCAGGCCGCTGCCGGCCAGGGAATACTGGACCTCCAGCTGCATGGTGCCGGGGAAGCCGTCGGTGCCGTCGGGGCTTTCCGCCGTCAGGCTGACGGCATCCTCCCCGGGGATGGCCTCCATGGAAAACACGGTGCGGTTGAAACCGTGCAGGCCGCTGTGCAGACAGTTGCCCCGCTGGTTGGCGGTGACGTGGTATTCCTGCTCGTACAGATAGAAGCGTGCCCCGCCGATGCGGTTGGCATAGCGGCCCACCACGGCGCCCATGGCATCGCCCGAGTTGAGCTCATAGTCGGGCACAGTGGGATAGCCCAGCACCACGTCCACCGGATTGCCGCAGCGGTCCGCCACCAGAATGCGGTGGAGGATGGCGGCATAGCTGAGGATGTGCACTTCCAGCTTGTCGTTTTTCAGCACGGCCTTCTGGACAGGGGTGCCGTCGGTGGCGCGGCCGAAATTGGAAATTGTGATAGACATCCGGGATACCTCCTCTCGCGGCAGAAGCTGCCGCCTGATTTCTCGTTCTCTTGGTCGGGGGAGAGGGGACAGGCGGGGGCGGATCAGCCCTCGGTGCCGTCTTCCTTTTCCGCCTCATCGGCGTGTTCCAGGTCGTAGCGGACGCTCTCCGCCACGGCGCCGGTGCCGTAGTTGAGCATGCGGTTGATGCGGGAAACGGTGGCGCTGGAAGCCCCGGTCTCCCGGCGGATCTCGGCGTAGACCTTGCCCTGCAGAAGGCAGCCGGCCACATCGTAGCGCTGTTCCAGGGCGCGCAGTTCGGTCACGGCGCAGAGATCGTCAAAAAAGCGGATGCAGTCCTCCAGATTGTCCAGGCGGAGGATGGCCTGATACAGCGCAAGGCTGTGCGGGTCCCGGAAACCGGGTGTCTGAGTGCGCATGGGCGTCTCCTTACAAAGCGCCCCGCCAAAGCCGGGCTGTGACGGGGCGGGAATGATTTGCCCGATGGTGCAGCACACCCGGGCAGGTTATCTTTATTCTAACAATATGTACAGTTCAAGTCAAGGTGGGAGGGGAGATTTTTGGGCGCAATCACGGCCAAATCCGGGATTTTGAACTGTAAAATATTTTGCCGCGGAAGAGGGTGAATTTTTCGCTTTGACGCAGCAAAGTACAGTTGCCCGGCGAGGGTCTATGTGGTATCATAATGTGGTAACTGTACGCGTTGCGGACGCGGCAGAACTGAGGGGGATTTTTAAAAATGCGGAATACACTTTCAGCCATGCGCGGCCGCGCAGGGCTTATTGCCTGTGCGGCTGTTGTCGGCGTGATGGCAGGCGTGCTGGATGCAGTGTTCGGCCGGGGCATCCTGCTCTGCACCGATGTGCGGGAGGCCTGGCCGCTGCTCATGCTGCTGCTGCCTGCGGGCGGTGCGCTCATCTGTTTTTGCTACGACCGGTTCGGCGGGGACTGCCGCCGGGGCATGGGACTGGTCTTTGAGACAGCCGACGCCCTGCGGGATCACGTCCCCACCCGGCTCATCCCCATGGCCATCGTCTCCACCTGGATCACTCATCTGCTGGGCGGCAGCGTGGGCCGGGAGGGCGTCGCGGTGCAGATCAGCACCTCGGCGGCGGGGCTCATCATGCCTCACCTGCCCGACGCCCGTGCCCGGCGGCATCTGCTCATGGCGGCGGTGGCTGCCGGCTTTGCGGGGCTGTTCCGCACGCCGGTGGGGGCCATCTTCTTTGCCATGGAGCTCTTCCACGTGGGAATGATGGAATACGCTGCCCTGCTGCCCGCGGCGGTGGCGGCATTCATCGCCAGCGCGGTGAGCGGTGCCCTGGGCCTTGCCCGGGGCGGCGTTCTGCTGACCTGCGGTGTGCCGGAACTCACCCTGCCCACCCTGGGTGCCCTGGTGGTGCTGGGCATCGCCAGCGGCCTGGCAGGACGGCTGTTCGTCTTTCTGCTCCATGGGCTCAAGGACCGGCTGGGCAGGCTTTTGCCCAACGCCTATCTGCGCATCGTGCTGGTGGGTGCCTTTGTGGCGGTGTTCGGTCTGCTGACGGCGGGGCGCTACAACGGCCTGAGCACCGGCCTTTCCAACGCGGCCCTGGCCGGACAGCCCCTCTATGCCTGGGACTGGCTGGTCAAACTGGCCCTGACCGCCCTCTGCCTGGCCGCGGGCTATCAGGGCGGTGAGGTCGCCCCGCTGTTCACCATCGGTGCCTCCCTGGGCGTCGTGGTGGGCGGCTTTGTGGGCCTGCCCCTGCCGCTGTGCGCCGCCCTGGCCTATGCGGCGGTGTTCGGGTCGGGCACCAACACGCTGGTGGCTCCTGTGCTGGTGGGCATGGAACTGTTCGGCGGTCAGTATTTCGGCTGCTTTTTCCTGGTAAGCCTTGTGGCCTACGCCTGCAACGGCAACCATTCGATCTATCCGCAGCACGCGCTGCCGGATTTCTGGAAGGACGGCGCTGCCTGCGCCTCCGGGGAGGATACACACTGATGGAAACAATGCTTGTGATTCTGCTGGTCCTGGCTGTGGCGGGGGACGTCATGCTGGCCGTGGCCCTGGTGCGCCTCTACCGCAGCCGGGAACAGGGGAGCGATGACAGCCAGCTGCTGCGCTCGGTGCAGGACTGCGTGGAGCAGGAGACCGAGGTCCTGGCCGATCAGCTGCGGGCCATGCAGGGGGAGATCGGCCGCAACACGGTATCTTCTCTGCGGGACCTGGGCACCATGCTGGCCGAGACCCAGCGCCAGGGGGCGTCGGCCTCCACGGCCCGGCTGGAGAGCATCGACCGGGCAGGTGCCGCCCGCCAGAAGGCCGCCAACGACGCGGTGGTGGCCCAGCTGTCCATGCTGGAGACCCGGCTGAAAAACCTGGAAGACTCCAACGCCGCCCGTCTGGACGGGGTGCGCGGTGCGCTGATCCAGGGCATGAACGCCATCCGCACCGACAACAACCGCAAGCTGGACGAGATCCGGGGCACGGTGGACGAAAAATTGCAGGACACCCTGCAAAAGCGGATCTCCGAGTCCTTCCGCACCGTCAGCAGCCAGCTGGAACAGGTGTACAAGGGCCTGGGCGAGATGCAGTCCCTGGCCGCCGACGTGGGCAGCCTGAAACAGGTGCTCAGCGGCGTCAAGACCCGGGGCATCCTGGGCGAGGTCCAGCTGGGGTCCATCCTGCAGGAGATCCTGGCCCCCGGCCAGTACGAGGAGAACGTGGCCACCGTGCCGGGCAGCAACAACCGGGTGGAATTCGCGGTGCGGCTGCCCGGGCGGGACGGCACCATCTACCTGCCCATCGACGCCAAGTTCCCCGGGGATACCTACGCCCAGCTGCAGGCGGCCCGGGAATCCGGCGACGCGGCGGCGGTGGCGGCGGCAGCCAAGCGGCTGGACACTGTCCTGCGGCAGGAGGCCAAGGACATCCACGACAAGTACATCGAGGTTCCCTACACCACCAACTTCGGTGTGCTGTTTCTGCCCTTTGAGGGGCTCTACGCCGAGGTGGTCAACAGCGGCGTGACCGAGACGCTGCAGCGGGACTACCAGATCAGCGTGGCGGGCCCCTCCACCATGGCGGCGCTGCTCAACGCATTGCAGATGGGCTTCCGCACCCTGGCCATCCAGAAGCGCTCCGGCGAGGTCTGGACGGTGCTGGGAGCGGTCAAGACCGAGTTTGAAAAGTTCGGCGCCGGCCTGCAGGCCATGCAGCGCCACCTCAACCAGACGGGCAATGACCTGGAGGAGCTCATCGGCACCCGCAGCCGGGCCATCACCCGCAAGCTGGAACAGGTACAGCAGCTGGACCCCGGTGAGGCCGAGGACCTGCTGGGCCTGGCTGATGCAGTGCGCCCCGTGCCCCGGGAGCACGCGGCGTCGTCCCTCCCGGCGTCTGCCCCGGAAGCGGCTCCCACGCCCGCCCCGGAATCTGCCGCCGCGCCTGCCGCTGTGGCCGCGCCCCGCCTGCGCCGCCGCAGCGACAATGAATCCCTGAGCTGAAAATTGGTACGAATCCGTGCAGATAACCGATGATTTGCCCCGCCCGCTGTGTTATACTATACTT
This sequence comes from uncultured Gemmiger sp., assembly GCA_944388125.1. Lineage (GTDB taxonomy): Bacteria > Bacillota > Clostridia > Oscillospirales > Ruminococcaceae > Gemmiger. Next base: position 65,837 of record CALXHO010000004.1, read on the forward strand.
ACACAAAGGATCTGCGCGGCACCTCCGCGCGAAAGGATGGTATGTATATGAACCATGTGAACATCCAGTGGGACCGCATCGTCATGCCGCTGGTGGGCATTGTCCTGGGCATCTATCTGGTGGCCCGCCCCTGGGACGCCACCGGGGCCATCTGCTCCCTCATCGGCTGGTTGGTGCTTCTTTCGGGCATTGCGGGCATCCTCAATGCGGCGGCTTTCCGGCGTGCCACCCTGCTCAGCGACCCCTTCCTGCCCCTCAGCGTGGCAGGCACCGTGCTGGGACTCTTCATCGTCACCCGCCCCACCATTCTGGTGGAGATCGTGGGCATGATCATCTGCGTCTTTCTGCTGGTGGAGGGCGTCAACAGCGTGCAGAACGCCATCCAGCGCCAGCGCTGGGGTGACGGCCTCTGGTGGCTGCCCCTGGTGGTCGGCATCCTCTGCCTGCTGCTGGGCCTGGCCGCCCTGTTTGCGCCGGTGGCCTCCACTGCCATGATGATGCGCCTCATCGGCATCTCCCTCATCGTCAGCAGCGCCGTCAACCTGCTGGCCGCCTTTGTGCGACCCCGCTGAAACAACCTGTGAGATCGGACAGCTTTGCACAGCTGTCCGATTTTTGACATTTCGGGAAAATGTGGTAAAATATATAAAATAATTGACCTATTTGGGCCGAGTATTCCACCTGTCACCCGGCGCGGCTGTCCCGTGCCGTACAGAATCAGAGGTGTCTGCCATGATCCGTATCCTGACCGATTCCGCCGCCGACCTGACCGCCAAGGAGGCCGCCGCCATTCCGGGGCTGCACATTGTGCCCCTGAACGTGCTGTTTGAGGACGGCGAGACCATCCGCGACGGCATCGACATGACCCGCGCGGATTTCTATGACCGGCTGGCAAAGGCCGACAAGCTGCCCCGCACCAGCCAGCCCTCCCCGGAAGCCTTCATCCAGGTGTTCGAGGAAGCCAAGGCCGCCGGGGATGAGGTGATCGCCATTCTGATCTCCTCCAAGCTGTCGGGCACCTTCCAGTGCGCCAAGCTGGCCGCCGAGGACTGTGAGTTCCACGACGTTTACTTTGTGGACTCGGATACCGCCTCCCCCGGTGAGTACATCCTCATCCGGGAAGCCGTCCGCCTGCGGGAGGAGGGGGTCAGCGCCGCCGAGATCGCTGCCTCCCTGGACATTCTGAAAAAGCGCATCCGCATCCTGGCCGTGGTGGACAGCCTCAAGCACCTGCACAAGGGCGGCCGTCTGCCCGCCGCCGTGGCCCTGGTGGGCGGCGCGCTGGGCATCAAGCCGGTGCTGTCGGTGTATGACGGCGCCGTCCATCTGGCGGACAAGGCCCGCGGCCGTCCCGGCGCCTACGTGGCCCTCTTCAAGCAGCTGGACAAGATGGGCGGCATCGACACCCGCTACGACTTCGTCATGGTCTATTCCAGCGACAAGCTGGTGCTGGGTCCCATCCAGCATTATGTGCGCAACAACCTCAAGCTGGAGGGCGGCCACCTGAGCCAGATCGGCTCGGTCATCGGCACCCACATCGGACCTTCGGCGGCAGGCATTGCCTTTGTCATCCCGCCCGAGCAGTAAGCATTGTATAACAAAACCGCCCGCCTTCCCAGGCAAAAGGGAAGGCGGGCGGTTTTTGTATGGGGTTATTTCCGGGGCAGAGCGCGGTGCCGGGGCAGGGGAATGGCCGACACCAGAGCGATGCCGAAGGCGATGGCCAGGGCGATTTTGAGAGTCTCGAAGCCCCGCTCGGCGCACAGGGCGCCCTCGTCCTGGAGAAAGTAGTAGGCGGTGTAGTAGATGCCCGCGCCGGGCACCAGGGGAAAGATGCCGCACAGCAGGTACAGCGTCACGGGGGCGCGGAACCGGACGGCAAAGATCCGGCACAAAAGCGTCAGGGGCAGTACGGCCACCAGGGTGGCGGTGGCGGGGGACAGCCCGCCCAGGTCGTGGCAGACCAGATAGGTCACCCAGCCCACCGCGCCCACAATGCCGCAGGCGATGTAGTGGCGGCTGGGGACATGGAAGGTGACCCCGAAAAAGATGGTGGCAAAGGCGGCCACCACAAACTGAAACAGCGGATTTCTCATAGTGCCACCCCCCAGAGTGCCCGTGCGGCGGTGTAGGTCAGCACCACGCCGCCGGCCAGACATCCGGCCACCAGCACCGCGTCCAGCAGGCGGATGGCGCCGGACAGATAGTCGGCGTTGATGATGTCCCGGATGCCCATGGCCAGGGATACGCCGGGGGTCAGCACCATCAGGGCGCCGATGGCGGCGGTGCTCACATCCAGGGGCGGCCACAGCAGACGGCAGAGCAGGGCGATGGCGGTACCCGCCGCCGCCGAGATGATGTCGGAAAAGATCCGGCTGATGTGCCAACGGCGGCAGAGCTGGACGAGGATACTCTCCACGATACCGGCAGCCAGGGCAGCCAGCGTCTCGGGCAGGCCGCCGCCGAACAGGTAGCCGAAGCAGGCACTGCCCGCCGCTGCCGATGCGATGAGCACGCCAGGATGCCGGGCGGGCAGGGAGCGGATCTCCTTCAGACGGGTTTCGGCCCCCGCCAGGTCCAGACTGCCCGCGGCAATCTCCCGGGACAGCTCGTTGACGGCCTCCACCCGGGCCAGATGGATGGATACCGACGGAATGTGCCGGACCTCGTTGCAGGCGTTGGCGGAGGCAAAGATGCCGTTGGTCACCACGTAGGTGTTGAAACCTTCAATGCCCAGACTGTCGGCCATGATCTGCATAGTCTGCTGGACGCGGAAAACCTCGCCGCCGTTTTCCAGCAGCAGTTTGCCCGCGTCCATGACCAGATGCATGGCGCGGGCCTGGGTTTCAGGGGTGTTCATATCCATAGAAATGCTCCATACAATGTGATGCAGCTGCTGACGATCACATCGGCCAGCATCAGGACCGTCAGCAAAATCCCGGCGCTCCGGCGGTAGCGGGGCTGGGCCCGCAGGCGCAGCAGGGCACAGCAGGCCAGATACACCCCGCCCCCGATGCCCAGCCGCCACAGCCGTGCGGCGGGGCCCACGGTACCCCGGTACCCCAGCAGATAGATGGCCAGCACAAACATGGCCGCTGCCAGGGAGGAGATGGGCGGGGGATCCTTGACCACCGTGTCGGCGGCCAGGATCAGCAGCATGGCGCTGAGCAGGAATCCGTACCGGAAGGGAAAGACCGCCAGATCATCCCCGTTCTGCCAGGTAAGGCCCGGCAGATCCACCAGATAGCTGGCCAGCACACCCACCAGCAGAAAGGCGCTGGCAAACTTGGCGCGGGTGGAGTCGTCGTTGCCCATGAAATAGAGCAGGGCCAGGATCACCGCCGCACTGCCGGTATAGAGGTAGGGCATGCCCGCCGCCGCACAGGCGGAGGAATACCGCCCGAAAAACAGGCAGTAGATGAGCTCCATGGGCTCAAAACCGAACTGATCCCCGGCTGCCGCCATATGGAAGGCGTCGCTGCGGTACTGGGACCACACTACGGGCAGCACCAGCAGGATGGCAGCGGCCATACCGGGCAGCATGGCCCGGAGGCCGTTGCCGATGGCCCGGAAAAATCCCGGCCAGTCCATGGGGCCGGGGCGGCGCAGGACCTGCCAGATGAGGTAGAACAGGCAGTAGACACACAGCGGCCAGGCGGTGTAGCAGTTGACCGCCACACAAATAAAAGTCAGCACCAGCAGACGGCGGACCCGCCCGGTGCGGAGAACCGTATCGGCGGCATCCAGCATGAGGGGCAGCAGGGTGGCGGCGTCCACCCACACCAGGTTGATGATGCAGCCGGTGTAGACGGCGGCCGCGTACCCGGCGCACAGGGGAGCAAACAGCCGGCTGACCTGTCCCAGATGCCGCATGAGATACCAGCACAGGACGCCCCCTGCCACCGCAGCCCGCAGGATGAGAAATCCCTGCTGGGTGAGCACCCGCCAGCCGGGGGGCAGCAGCAGGGTCAAGGCGTCCAGAGGGCTGTTGATGCCGTAATGAAAGCCGGCGGGGGCGTTGACGTAGGGCCGCCAGCCTCCCGCCAGGTAGAGGGCCAGCAGCACGCCCAGCCCGGCCAGCAGGCTGAAAAGCAGCGTCCGGCGGCGGAGGAGGGCATCCTCAGAGCGGGCAGTCATCCGCGGATGTTGTCGCGCACAGCGGCAAAGGCGGGGTTGTGGGCGTAGAGATGGGCGCCGATGGCCTCCATGAGCAGGTAGTCGGCTTCGGAATCAATGTCGATGATGCCGGTATCCATCATGACCGACACACCGATCTTGCCGCTCCACAGCATGCCGTCGGTGTTGCTGGCCAGAAAATCCCGCTTGAATACATAGATGGAGGCGTTGACGTCGTAGACGGCGGGGGCCTGCTGCCGGGCGGTGAAGGGGCTGTGGATGACCTGCTCCACGTGGTCGCCCGCATCCTTGACCATGTTGAACCAGGGATTGCGCCGGGCCTCGGTGACGCTGAACACCAGGTCCAGGTCGGGACGGCCGCGCTTTTTGGCCACGGCGTTCTCCACGTCGGCGGCGGTGCGCAGGGGGCTGGTGATGTCCAGGTCCATGAGATAGTCGTAGGGGGCGCCGGTGCGCTCCTCCATGCGGGCCAGGGTGTCCTGGAACACCCGCATCTTGGGCACCGAGTCCCCGCCCAGCTCCTCGCCCCGGGGCAGATAGACGACCTCGGGGTATTCCTTTGCCACCAGGTCGGCCAGCAGGTCGGAGTCGGTGTTCAGGGCAATGTCCACCGAAATTTCCGGGTGCGCCTTGATAAAGAGCTCGGCGGCGCTCAGGGTGTAGTAGACCAGCGGATGGCCGCAGAAGTTTTTCAGGTTCTTGTTGGCAAAGCCCTTGCTGCCCGCGCGGCCGCAGACAGAGATCAAAAGACGTTCCTTCATACCAGTTCCCCCAATGTCAGTTTGAGCACACGGCAGGCCGTGGCGGGCGGGTTGAGGCTCTCGGTTTCCTCACCGAGGGCGTAGCCCACAAAGTAATCCATCTCACGCAGGTAGCGCTCGTTCACGTCCTCAGCGTAGGACTGCACCGTGCCGTCGGGCAGGGTGAGCGTACCCGCGCCGAAATCCGCCACCACGCTGCCGTCGCGGCAGAACAGCTCGATGCTGCGCCGGTATCCCCGGCCGAAGTAGTCCAGATGGACCTCCCCCAGCATGTGGGGCCACCGGGCAATGTAGACCGACAGATCGTCGGAGTCCAGTTCCAGTTCGGAATAGGTGCCCTTGAAGTTGTGGACCTCCTCCGGCGTGCCGAACAGGTCCACCAGATAATCCCACTCGTGGATCAGGTCGATGGTCACCCCGCCGCCCAGCGCCCGGTGGGCGCTGTACACCGTGCGGTAGTCCACCCCCGGCCGCCAGTCGGGCAGGTAGGAGGAGCAGATCACCCGGGCACAGTAGGGGTGCAGGGTGGGCAGCAGCTTTTTCAGGGCCAGCATGGCGCCGCACCAGCGCATGGGTGCCGCCACATAGGCCTTCTGCCCGGCGGGCATCAGGTCGGCAGGGTCCAGCCCCGTCTGCTCGGCGGAGAAGATGGGCTTTTCAATAAACAACGCCCCCGCCTTGCCGCGGATGGCTTTGAGGGCATCGGCATGCAGGCTGGTGGGATTGGTGATGAAAGCCATGTCATACTGTCCCAATGCTGCCGCGTCGGTGGCCTGGGCGCGGAGCAGTTCCGCCACCCCGGGGCGCAGAGGACGGGACAGGTCGCTGCGCAGGGCGTCGGCCTCCAGCCGGATGCCCCGTCTGGCGCAGATGGCGTGCAGGTTTTTCAGATGCCTGGTCCCGATGGACCCCAGGCCAATGAAGAGCGCGGAGAGTGTTTGCATGGGATGATTCCCTCCCGGAAAAGATTGGGCCGGGTCAGGTCACGCCTGACCGGCGGCCTGGACCTTGTCCATGATATCGATGGCGGCCAGGTCCTTCTCAAAGCTCCAGCGGGGGGATTCCTCCCCCTTGAGCACGGCAAAGAAGTTGGCCAGCTCGTCCACGTAGGCGTTTTCCACGATGTTGTCGCTGTACCGCGGGTCGTGGGTGAAGTCACCGTAGGTGTCCACAAATTGCTTGTCGCCGTCGGCATAGCGGTAGAGGGCCTTGGGGTTGCCCTCCCAGAAGAGGTGCAGCCCGTCGCCGAAGCACTCAAAGTTGCGCACCGCCTTGGGGCTGACCACGTCGGCGGCCAGCACGCCCTGGGCGCCGGAAGCATGGCGCAGCAACAGGGTGGCGCAGTCGGGGTAGGGCAGACCAAGGTCGCTGATGCTGTCGCACCGGATGGTCACATCCTCCACCGGGCCGAAGGTATCCAGCAGCCAGGGCAGGTCGATGCCCAGGATCTCCCGCACGCCGCCGGTGCGGGCGTTGCCCACAAAGAAGTTTTTGTAGTTTTCCCAGGGATGCCAGTCGGGCAGATACTGACCGATGTGGTAGATATAGTGCACCGGCTTGCCGAAAGCTTCGGTCTGGGCCTTGATGTACTGGATCTCCCGGCGGTAGAGCATGGTGGAGGACAGAAAGAGCACGAGGTTGTGCGCCTTTGCCTTGGCCAGGTTTTCGGCATAGCCGTCGGAGACGAGGTTTAACTCGGTAAAGACGGGAAGGTCTGCGTCCAGCAGCTCCCTGATGACCGCCGCATGGGACAGGGGGGCGGTGCAGACCAGGGCGGCGTCGGGGGCAAAGGCCTCCACCGCTTCCCCGATGGAGGGATAGGCGGCGTCGGTCAGTCCCAGATTGACGGCCTCCTCCCGGCGGGATTCGGCGGTATCCACGCCCGCAATGCGGATGTCCTTGTCCAGGCCCCGGGCCAGGCGCGCGCGGCGCTTGCCCATGCTGCCCAGACCCACAATGAGAAGTTTCATGGCAGGGTCCTTTCTCCCCGGCGGCGGGCCGGGGGCAGAATTGCAGAAAAACGGGGCGTTCCCCGTTCACAGTCAGAAACAGTCAGCGCCCTCACAGCGCCGGCTCGGCCATGGGGTCAAAGTCCGGCACCGGGCCGTCGTAGAAAGTCTTGGCCCCGGTCATGGCCGGGGTGGCGATGCGGGAGGCCAGCACCCGGACGATCTTGCCCGCGGTGTCCCCGCCGTTGTAGGGACTGCGGGCGGTCTTTGCCAGGGCGGCAAAGTCGGGGGAGAGGGCCCGGCGCAGGGCGGCTTCGATCTCCCCGGCATCCCCGCCGCAGGAGAGTACGTTGGCGCACTGGATGCGCCCCGCCTGCCGGTTGCCGATGTTGACGGTGGGCACCCCGAAGGAGGGGGTCTCCACCACGCCGGAGCTGGAATTGCCCGCCACCAGGGAGGCATACTCCATGGCGGAAAGGTAGCGCTTGAGGCCCAGGCTCTGGACAAAGCCCGCCCGGTCGGGGTGGGCGGCGGCAAAGGCGCGCATGGCGGCGGAGCAGACCTCGCCCCCCGCGTCGGCGTTGGAGCCGGTGATGAGCCAGAAGATGCCTTTCACCGCCTCCATGGCATGGCACAGGGCCGCCGACTGGACGGCAGGGTCGGGGGCGTCTGCACCTGTCTCGGGGTGGAAGGTCACCAGGGCAAAGGGCTGCATCAGGTCAAATCCGGTGGAACTGCACAATTCCTGCCGGGTCATTTTGGGCAGAGTGCGGATGTTCTGGTCCCCCAGCCCTCCCACACAGAAGACCCGCCCCGGTTCCTCCCCCATGCGGACCAGGCGGGCGGCACTGTCGGCGCAGGAGGGAAAATGCAGGGCAGCCATCTTGCTGATGCAGTGGCGGTAGTACTCGTCCGCTGCGCCCAGGGTCACGTCCCCGCCGGAGATGTGGGCGATAGGAATGTGCCGGGCCGCCGCAGCTGCCGCCACGGCGAAGATCTCGAACCGGTCCCCCAGCAGCAGCACTGCGTCGGGACGGCGGGCGGCAAAATAGTCATCGAACACCGTCATGGTGCGGACGATGGTGCGGGCCACCGGCTCGGCCGGGTCGTCGGAGAAGATGGGCAGCCGTGCGTCGATGGGAAAGCCGTCGGCCTCGATCTCGCTGACCGTCGCCCCCAGCCGGGCGCAGAGGTGTGCCCCCGTCACCACCAGGCGCAGCCCGGGCTCCTGCCCGGCAGCCAGCCGCCCGATGACGGGGCGCAGCAGTCCGTATTCCGCCCGTGTGGCGGTGACGACGGCGACAGTGGACATACAAAAACCTCCGGAAAACCTGCAAAATGCGCGGGAACAGGGCAGGAATGCCCCATTCCGCGCGCGGAATGAATGGGATTACAGCTCGATTTTTTCGTCCTCGGCAAAGTCCCGCTTGGCGGTCTGGCCCAGGACCTCATACCAGCGCATGGGGCTGATGCCGTCGCCGGGGCGCTTGGTGGTCAGGTTGTCGGTGGTGAACACTTCCCCCGCATGGATGGCCCTGGCCGCCACAATGCTCTTGCGGGCCACCGGCTTGTTGGGGGCTTCGCTGGCGGTCACATGCTTGCGGCCGTCTCCCAGGGCAGCCTCCACATGGCGCACCGCGTCCACCATGGCCTTGAACTCGGCGGGGTCCAGGCTTGCCTTCTGGTCGGGGCCGGGCAGGGATTTGTCCAGGGTGAAATGCTTTTCAATGACGGTAGCGCCCAGCACGGTGGCGGCCACGTCGCACTCCCAGCCCGGGGTGTGGTCGGACAGCCCCACCGGCAGGCCGAACTGGTCGAACAGCTCCAGCATGGCGGAGAGGTTGGCGTCCTCGTAGGGGGTGGGGTATTGGGTGTTGCAGTGGAGCACGGTAGCCTCGGGGCAGCCGTTGTCATCCAGAATGCCCAGGGCGTCGGTGATCTCGTTGAGGGTGCTCATGCCGGTGGAGAGAAGCACCGGGGTCTTGAGTTTGGCGATCTCCTCCAGGTAGGGCAGATTGGTGATCTCCCCGGACGGAATCTTGATGAGGGGCAGACCCAAAGTCCCCAGAAACCGCACACTGGGAATATCAAAGGGCGCCGACAGATACTGGATGCCGATCTCGTCGCAGTATTCCTTCAGTTCCCGGTGGCCCTCAAAGGAAAAGTGCAGCTTGCGGATCATGTCCAGCTGACTCTCGGCAGCATCGGTGGTCTCCTTCTGATACTCGGCCTTCTCGGCAAAGCGGCTGACCACCAGCTCGGGCACGGCGGTCTGGTACTTGACGATGTCGGCCCCGCACTCCTTGGCGGTCAGGGCCATTTTCTTGGCCATTTCCAGGTCGCCGTTGTGGTTGACTCCGGCTTCGGCAATGATGGTGACGGGCATGTGCAGCCTCCTTACAATATTCCTGTAAAACGCCTCAGGTCTGTTCCTCCAGCTTGCGGCGCATTTTTTCCAGCTCCTCCATCTGGCCCATGTCCATCCAGGAGCTTTCGCTGATGGGGTAGACGCCGACTTTTTCCCCGGCGGCGCGGTAGCGCTCGATCACATCGGGGAAGCCGATCTTCTCCCCGTCCTGCATCTCCTCCACCACACGGGGCTCCACCACGTAGACGCCGGTGTTGGTGAGAAAGTTCAGCTCCGGCTTTTCCTTCATGGCGGCGATGCCCCCGTCGGGGCCCAGCTCCACCACGCCGTAGGGCACGGTGTAGTGCTTGAAGGCACAGACCATGGTGATCAGGTTGCCCTGCCGTTTGTGATAGGCGTAGATGTCGCCGAAGTCGGCGTCCAAAAGCACATCGCAGTTGGTGAAGAAGAAGGTGGAATCCATCCTTCCTTTCAGCAGGCAGAGCCCGCCGCCGGTGCCCATGAACACTTCCTCGTCGGCAAAGTCCACGGTGTAGTCGGTCTCCAGATCGCCGAAATAGGACTTGATCATGTTCTTTTTGTAGTTGACGATCATGGTGAACTGGCGGCAGCCGAAATCCCGGAACCGGTCAATGATGAGCTCGGCGATGGGATGTTCCCCCACCGGGATGAGAGGCTTGGGCAGGATCTTGGTGTAGGGATAGAGCCGGGTGCCCAGCCCGCCGGCCATGATGACCACCGGGATGGGGGCCTGTTTGCGGTTGTCGATGTCCAGACCATGGGCAAAGACGATGTCGGTGATGCAGCCCTTCAGGTCCAGAATGGGCACCGCGTCGATGCCGCAGTCCTTGAGCATCTTGCGGGCGCGGCCGCGCTCGGAGACGGTCAGGCTTTTGGGATGGTAGTTTGCTGCCTGGGAGATCGGGGCGTCCAGCGTGCCGCCGCGCAGAAGGAACTTGCGCAGGTCGCCGTCGGTGACCACGGCCTGCAGCTTGCCCCCCGGGGCAATGAACAGAATGCGCTGGCCGGTTTCGTCCAGCTTTTTCATGCTGTCCAGCACGGATGCGTTTTCGTCGATGAACAGTTCCTCTACCTTGAGCAAGGCGGTTCGGCCTCCTTTTCGGTCGGGTGAATCACCCGGGATGAGCGCCTTACAGCGCCAGCACCGCGTCGATGACGCGGGCGCAGTCCTGCTCGGTCAGGTCGGTGGAGCAGGGCAGGTTGACGATGTGTTTGCGGTAGTCCAGGGCCTTGTCCAGATGGTAGGCCTCGTTTCTGGGATAGTCGGCCTGCTCATGGATGAGCGCCCACACCGGGCGGGTCTGGATGTTCTGGGCCTGCAGCTTGGCGATGACGGTATCCCGGTCGAGGTCGCTCTCCCCCAGATAGAGGCTGAAGAACCAGCGGTTGGGGCGGACCCCCTGGGCCTCGTCCCGGAAGGGCAGAATGCGCAGGCCCTTCTTGCCGTCCAGCCCGGCGACGTACTGCTCATAGCGGGCCTTCTTGTTTTCGATGAAGCCCTCCAGGCGGTCCAGCTGGACCAGACCCAGGGTAGCCTGGACGTTGGTCATGCGGTAGTTGTAGCCCACCTCGTCATGGAGAAACTGCAGAAGATCGGCCTTGGCCTGGGTGGAAAGGTGCTTGGCGTGCTCGGTCCAGTCGGGATGGTTGGAGACCATCATGCCGCCGGCACCGGTGGTGATGATCTTGTTGCCGTTGAAGCTGTAACAGCCTGCATCGCCCATGGTACCGGCAAACTTGCCTGCCAGGGGGCCGGAGATGTAATGGGTGCCCAGGGCCTCGGTGGCGTCCTCAATGAGGATGAGGCCGTAGCGCCTGGCAATGTCCATCAGGCGGGGCATGTCGGCCATGTTGCCGAAGACGTGCACCACACCCAGGGCCGCCACATGGGCGCCGGTCTTGTTGTTGTAGAGCTTGCCGTCGCGCATGGTGCAGTGGTTGGCACAGAAGTCCTCCACCCCGTCGGGGTCGATGCACAGCGAGTCGTCGCAGCCGATGAAGACCGGCTCGGCGCCGATGTAGCGGGTCAGAGGGTTGACGGCGGCAATAAAGGTCAGGGTGGGGACGATGACCTCATCCCCGGCGTGGATGCCGGCGGCCATGGCGGCAATGTGCAGCGCCGAGCTGCCCGCGTTGGTGGCGACGGCCCGGGGCATGCCCAGGTAGTCGGCAATGGCCTGCTCAAACTCGGAGACGCGGGCACCGCTGGTGGAGACCCAGCCGGACAGGACGGCGGCACGGGCAGCGTCGGCTTCCCACTCACCGAAATTCGGAACCGAAAGGGGAATGAATTCAGACATAAAATTGCCCTCCCAAAACGGCGTCGGCGGGCACAGCTGCCCGGTCTGCCGGAGATTTTGCACTTCCTCCGCACAAAGAAAAGGTGCGGACAGGTATACACAGTACATTATACCCTGCCGGGCCCCAAACGGCAAGGGGAGCGCCCCCAAAACCGGCTGCCCCGATCAAAAAAAGCCCCGGCATTCCGTCAGGCCGGAACACCGGGGCAGTGCAATTGATAGAAAGTTCAGTCATCCTGATAGGGATCATCCAGCAATCCCAGCAGCATGGTGTGGGACAGCTTGGGGGAATTGTACTCCCGCACGTCGCTGTCGTCGGGCACATCGGCAAAGTCGTCGGCGTCGGGGTCATAATCCTCGGGTTCGGCCGGGGCTTCGTCGTAGCCGTCGTCCTCCTCGCCATACTCTTCATAGCCGTCGGTCTCGAAATCCTCCGCCGCATCCTCGGGTTCCTCGGGCAGAAGATCCAGCTCGGCCAGCAGATTCTGCATGGCACCGCAGTCCTCGGGCACGTCGGTCAGGCTGGAGCCGTAGTGGCTGAACAGCACGGTGCCGTCGGCGTCCAGGATGAGGGTCAGGGGCATCTGCTGGGGCTGATGGGCAGGCATGACATAGCCCCGGCGCCGGGCCTTTTTCAGGATGCGCCATGCCTCCAGCGAGCAGGTCCGCCAGAAGCCCGTCTTGCTGGGGATGGCCAGCAGATCGTACAGGACGCCCTCGGCGTCGCAGAGCAGGGGATAGGGCAGGCTGTTGGGGCCGATGTTCTCGGCCAGCTTTTCGGGGTAGGAGCGCACCACCATGGCAAAGCCGCCGTCGGTCAGCTTGTAGCGGGTGTGGGAGTACCGGGACACAAAGGTCCGGGTGACCGGATGCCCGAAGTTGCTCATGAACACCAGCACCAGAGGCGCATTTTGCTTCAGAAGTTCCCGGAAGCTGTTCTGGGCGCTGTAAGGGGTGTCGTATTGGAAAAACGGGATCCTGTCCCCCGGGGCGATGCGTTTGCCCATGGAAAATTCCCTCCTCATCGTCCGCCCGGTGTGGAGAAAGGGGAACGGACGATTTTTTGTGTTCCGCATGGAGTCCGGCGCCGCAATGCCGGAGCCCCAAAAGAAAAAAGGCAGAGCTGCATTTCTGCGCGCCCTGCCTGGAAAAACGAACAAACCCCCGCCCGGCCGTCTGCAGCCAATCAAAACCTACCGTATGGCAGGTGGGTGCCCTGCGGACGCTTTCACGCTCCCTTCCTCCGCCAAAGGCGGGAGGTCTGCAATCCGGCGGCCGACACCAGGCTCCCTGAATTTGATTAGTAGGATTATATAAAGCTGCAACAAATCGAACCGCGCAGGGGTCAGAAATCAGGATTCCAGCTCGGAATCGTCGATGTCGAACATGGCACGCAGGCGCTCTTCAAACACGTGGCCCACTTCCAGCAGTTCCTCATCGTCATCGACGATGTCCATATATTCGCCTTCGTCGTCGGTGCCCACGCGCATGATGATGAGTTCGGCATCATCGTTGAGGTTGGCCGGATCTTCCACGTAGGGGACCACCGCCAGATAGCGGGTGCCCTTGACCTCGGTGGCATCCACGACTTCAAAGGTGCATTCCTGCCCGTCCTCATCCTCCAGGGTCAGAAGATCGGGTTTGGCTTCTTCCATCATTTCGGGGGTAAGCTCGTCAGACATAGTTTTGATTCTCCGTTCCGCGGGGTGCTGCCCCGTTACTCTGCTATTAGTTTACTTGTTTTTTGTACTGCCGTCAAGCGCTATCTATTTGCCCGGCGCTGTGGTATAATATTATAGATATTTTCCCCGGGCTGGTGTTCCGGGCTGCGCCCTGCGGGGCGGAAAGGAGGGCCGTCCGTTGGCTCCCAAGGTAAAACGAAATCTCTGCGCGCTGTGCGCAGTTTTGCTGTCATCGCTGCTGCTGTGTTCCTGCGGGGGCAGCCGCTACCCGGTGCCCGACCGCCCCGCGGTGGAAAGCACCGAGCGTCAGTTCACCGCCCCGTCGGACGGCGATCTCATCGCCATCTTCACTACTTCCCTGGGGGAGGTGCGGGCGGTGCTCTACCCTGATGCCGCGCCCATGGCCGTCTACAACTTTGTAGGTCTGGCCCGCAGCGGCTACTATGACAACACCATCATCTGGCGCAGTGAGTACGGCTTCACGGTGCAGGGGGGCGACGCCACCGGCACAGGGACCGGGGGCAGCACCATCTATTCGGACAACCCCATTCCCCTGGAGGCGGATTCCTCCCTGCGCCACTACGCCGGGGCACTGTGCGCCGCCACCACCAAGGGGGACCCCAACAGCGGGGAGAGCCAGTTCTATTTTGTGACGGCCCTGCCCGACAGTGTGGACGAGGAGATGCAGTCCCAGCTGACCCAGAACGGCTACACCGAGTCCCAGGTGTCGGCCTACGCGGCGGCGGGCGGCCTGCCTTACCTGGACAACACCGACACGGTGTTTGGCCAGGTGTATGAGGGCATGGACGTGGTGGACAAGATGGCCTGCGTGGACACGGTGACGGATGAGGAGGGCAACGATACCTTCCGCCCCACCGAGGAGGACACCATCACCATCGAGAAGGTCACCATTGCCACCTACCCCGGCCCCACCGCCGAGGAGCTGGCCCAGGCGGCGGAGGCCTCCGCCGAGGATGCCGCCTCCGATGACGGGGCGCAGTCCCAGCAGACGCAGGACGGACAGTGACCCGCCGCTGCCCCTAGTATATGCAGCCGCCCGGCGGTTTAGCCACAGTCCTTTTGCAGGCGGGCCGACGGTTGAGAGCAAACACAACAAAAACCTCCCGGAAAGGATTCCGGGAGGTTTTTTTGCAGATTCGCCTGGATTTGCCGGTCAACGCCGGACAACAGCTGCCCAATCGGAGGTTACCCGCGGGTACCCTCGGTCTTGTAGTCGGTGCTCCAGCCCTGCAGATCGGTCTCGTTCAGGCTGTAACTCCAGCGGGCATCGTCCTGGGCGGCATCCCATTCGGCCCAGGCCTCCTCGCTGCGGATGGTGGTGCCGGTGAGGTAGGCGTCATCCCAGGGATTGGCGGGATCGGGGTCGGTGGGGTCCCAGCCGCGCATGCTCTCGTCGTCGGGATCGGTGTAGATGGTGCCGGGGCGTCCCATGGGGCCGGGATCGTTCTCGTCGTCGTAGATGACCACCGTGGTGCCGATGGGGCAGTTGTCGTAGATCCACTTGACGTCCACCACCATCAGGCGGATGCATCCCAGGGAAGCCTGGGTGCCCAGCTTGTTGTACTCCACATACTCCAGGTCATCCTTGTGCTGGGTGTAGTAGGGCACGCTGTGGAAGAGGTAGGCGTCCCAGATGCGGGTGGCGTACTGGCCGTAGCAGGGGCCGGACAGCAGCCGCCAGGGATAGTTGATGGGCGTCTCAAAC
>CALXHO010000005.1 GCA_944388125.1 uncultured Gemmiger sp.
TGTTATAGCTCAGTCGGTAGAGCGCATCCTTGGTAAGGATGAGGTCGGCAGTTCGAATCTGCCTAACAGCTCCAGCCTAAAGCCCTGGGATGTATGTCCCGGGGCTTTTTTGGTAGTATTCTGGTTTTTTACTTTGAAGAAAAGGATGTGTGCCGTATGCCGGATATTTCTTTGCAGGGTAAAACCGTTGTTCTGGGGGTCACCGGGGGCATTGCCGCCTACAAGATTCCCAACGTCGCTCACGCTCTGGCCAAGCTGGGTGCCGACGTACATGTACTGATGACCAAAAACGCCACCGAATTCATCGCCCCCCTTGTCTTTGAGACGCTGACCAACAACCGCTGCATTGTGGATACCTTTGACCGCAACTTCCAGTACGACGTGGCTCACGTCTCGCTGGCCAACAAGGCAGATCTGATTCTCATTGCCCCGGCAACTGCCAACGTCATCGCCAAGCTGGCGCACGGTCTGGCCGATGACATGCTGACCACCGTCACGCTGGCGGCCACCTGCCCCAAGCTGGTCTCCCCCGCCATGAACACGCATATGCTGGAAAACCCCATCACCCAGGACAACATCAAGACGCTGGAGCATTACGGCTTTACCGTGATTCCTTCCGGCTCCGGACTGCTGGCCTGCGGCGACACCGGCTCCGGTCGCCTGCCGGAGGAGAGCGTTCTGGTGGACTATGTGGTGCGGGAGCTGGCCTGCCCCAAGGACATGGCAGGCATGAAGGTCGTGGTCTCGGCGGGTGCCACCTGCGAGCCCATGGACCCGGTGCGCTTCATCACCAACCACTCCACCGGCAAGATGGGCTGCGCCGTGGCCCGGGCCTGCATGCTGCGGGGCGCCGACGTTACCCTGCTGTGCGCCCGTGATGCGGGGCTCACCGTCCCCTTTGTCCGTACCGTTCCCTTTGTGACGGCCAAGGACCTGTTTGAGGCGGTCAAAGAAAACGCCATGGATGCCGACGCGCTGGTCATGGCGGCGGCTGTGGCCGACTACCGCCCTGCCGTGGTGGCCGAGGACAAGGTCAAGAAGGCCGATGGCGCGCTCTCTCTTGCGTTGGAGCGCACCGACGATATCCTGGCCTGGGTGGGGGCAAACAAGCCTCAGAAGCTCTATCTGTGCGGTTTCTCGATGGAAACACGCGACCTCATTGAAAATTCCACCGCCAAGCTCCACAAGAAGAATCTGGACCTGATTGTAGCGAACAATCTCAAGGTGCCCGGTGCCGGATTTGGCGTGGATACCAATGTGGTGACACTCATCTCGGCAGATGGCGCAGAGGCCCTGCCCCTGCAGAGCAAGGATGCCGTCGCCATGCGCATTGCCGACGAGATCGTCAAGCATCACAGAACGGCGCAATAACAATGCTCCTCTTTTTCCCGTATCATAGCAAAGACAAAAGAACCCCCCCGGTTTCCGCGAGCATGGAAACCGGGGGGGTTGTGATAAAACAAAGCGGTAGAAATCCAGCCGGAAACAGGAACCGGCGACAGCAAAACCGCCCGTCCGGCAGAAGTTTTTCTGCCATGACAGGCGGTTTTGTTCATTATCAAATTACTTGGTCAGCTCGGCAACGGCTGCTTTCAGTGCGTCCACGCGGTCGGTATTCTCCCACTTGACGCCCAGGTCCTCACGGCCCATATGGCCGTAGGCAGCAAGCTGACGATAGATGGGCTTGCGCAGGTCAAGGTCGCGGATGATGGCCGCAGGGCAGAGGTCAAACACCTGCTTGACGGCCTGATCGATCACCGCATCGGCCACCGTGCCGGTGCCGAAGGTATCCACCATGATGGACACCGGCTGTGCCACGCCGATGGCGTAGGCAAGCTCGATCTCGCAGCGCTTGGCCAGGCCTGCGGCCACCACGTTCTTGGCCACCCAGCGGGCCGCGTAGGCCGCCGAACGGTCCACCTTGGACGGGTCCTTGCCGGAGAAGGCACCGCCGCCGTGGCGGGCCATGCCGCCGTAGGTATCGACGATGATCTTGCGGCCGGTCAGGCCGGTATCCCCCTGGGGACCGCCGACCACAAAGCGGCCGGTGGGGTTGATATAGTAGCGGGTGTTCTCATCCAGCAGTTCGGCAGGGATGGTGGCGCGGATGACCTGCTCGGTGATATCCTTGCGCAGCTGATCCATGGTGATCTCGGGGCTGTGCTGGCTGGAAATGACCACGGCATCCACACGAACAGGACGGCCGTCCTGATACTCCACCGTGACCTGGCTCTTTCCGTCCGGACGCAGATACGGCAGCGTGCCGTTCTTGCGGACTTCGGTCAGGCGCTTGGCCAGCTTGTGGGCCAGGCTGATGGGCAGCGGCATCAGTTCGGGGGTCTCATCGCAGGCGTAACCGAACATCATGCCCTGGTCACCGGCACCGGCGACCTCGTCATTGGTGCCCAGCGCAATGTCGGGGCTCTGGCCGTCAATGTTGGTGATGACACCGCAGGTATCGGCGTCAAAGCCGTACTTGGCACGGTCGTAGCCAATGTCACGGATGACCTGGCGGGCAATGGTCTGGATATCCACATAGCAGTTGGTGGTGATCTCGCCCATGATATGGACAAGGCCGGTGGAGCAGACCGTCTCGCAGGCAACCCGGGCGCCGGGGTCCTGCTCCAGAATGGCGTCGAGAACAGCATCCGAGATCTGGTCACAGATCTTGTCGGGATGGCCCTCGGTAACGGATTCGGATGTGAACAAGAATTTGGACATGTTTGTATAAAACCTCCCGTCAAATTGGTCAGAAAGGCAACCGCCGGGATCTTGTGGTAAAAACAAAGGGCGCGCAGCCCGGCAGAGCTGTGCGCCCAGGGCTTATCTTTCGGTTCCCCGCAGGAATTGGCA
Source organism: uncultured Gemmiger sp. (assembly GCA_944388125.1). Classification (GTDB taxonomy): domain Bacteria; phylum Bacillota; class Clostridia; order Oscillospirales; family Ruminococcaceae; genus Gemmiger. Next base: position 2,854 of record CALXHO010000005.1, read on the forward strand.
CCTTACGCTTCTCGCGCAGGTTGTCGGGCTTCACAGGGCCTGTTCCCTCAGCCGCTCTTGATAAGTTGCTATTCTGATGTCTAGAGGAAATCATACCATTTTACTGCGTGGATGTCAACCTTCCAGTGTAATACATTTCGACTTTTTTGTACAAAGAAACGTTTTTATTTTCTGCCGTGCAGGATCGGGGACAGCGGCTTGTAGATCAGGAAGCAGACCACCGAGGTCAGCAGTCCCTTGACCAGGGTGAAGGGCATATTGAACAGGATCAGGCAGCTCATCAGGCTGGTGACGTTGGGGTTGATCTCCTGATAAGCGGCGATGATGGCGTCCATGCCGCCGAAAGCCGCCGCATAAACCGGGTAGCTGAAAAAGAAGTTGACCGGTACGCTGAAAGCAGCCATGGCCACCGAACCGATGAGGGAAGCCAGCGCTGCATTCTTGCGGGTCTTTTTATGCTTGTAGATGAGGCCTGCCACACCCACGAACATGGCACCCATGGCAAAGTTGCAGACCTCGCCGATGCCCAGGGTTGAACCGTGGAAAATGGCGGAAAGTACATTCTTGACCAGGCAGACCACAATGCCGTAGACGGGGCCCAGGCTGAAGGAAGCCAGCAGGGCCGGCAGCTCGGACAGGTCCATCTTGACAAAGGACGGAATGAGCATGGGGATAGGGAAATCCAGCATCATCAGGATGCAGCCCACAGCGGACAGCATGGCGGTGACGGCAAGGGGACGGATCTTACTGTTGGTTTGCATAACATTACCTCCCGGCCGGAAGTGCAAAGCAACCGGCCATTCAAAAAATAATTTGGAAAGCCGGCAACAAGTTTGAACCGGGAGGTTTGTCGGGTCCCACCCTCCGCCTGCAAAACAAATCGCCCTGCCGGAGTGTACAGAGACACCACGACAGGGCGAACCGCAAGCATAGCAAACAGCTTCCGTTTCTTCCATCCGGACTATGACCGTCGGCCCCGGAATTTCACCGGGTCAGCGCCTGCCAAACGGCAGACGGTCGCGGGCTGTACCGCCGGTGGGGAATTTCACCCCGCCCTGAAACAGACTTTCTGCTCCATATTATAGCAGATGTTTTGAAAAATGCAACCATCCATGATACAATAGCGTTAGTTCGTGCTTCCCTGCCTGTTCGGCGCGGACATTCACCCATGTAACGGAAAGGTTTTTCTGCCTATGAATGAAATAACACAGACCAAAAATGCGTTTCTGACCTGGCTGGCCGGTTTCGGAGACTATGCACCGCTGCTGCGGATTCTTCTCACCGTTATCCTGATTGCCATCGGACTGTTCGGTGCACGGCTGTTCCGCTGGATTTTTCACCAGCTGCGCAGCAGGCTGGAGGGCAAGATCCCAGACTGGCTGCAAATTCTGTTCGACGGGTTTATTGAACCTGCCATTCTGTTTGTGCGCTGTCTGCTGTGGTACTTTGCTTTCCTGATGTTCCCGTGGTCCTTTGACTCCACCTCTCCCATATGGGACACGGCCGGCACCATTATCGGTATTGCCGCGGTCTGTCTGCTGACACAGGGCCTGTGGAATTCGGCGGGGCTGTGCCGCCTGCTTCTGCGCAGCGCCCAGAACCGTCTGGACCTGGAAACCAACAAGACCATGAACAGCTTCTTTGAGAAGATCTACCGCGCTCTGGTCCTGCTGTTCGGCGGCATTCAGGTGCTGAATCTTCTGGGCTGTGAGGTCAACGGCCTGATCACCGGTGCAGGCATTGCCGGACTGGCCATCTCCCTGGGTGCTCAGTCCACATTGTCAAACCTGATCGCCGGTGCCTCCATGGTCATCGAACGTCCCTTCGGCATCGGGGATTACATCACCCTGGGCAGCTTTGAGGGCACTGTGGAGGACATCTCCTTCCGCTCCACCCGCATCCGTACTCTGGACAACAGCGTCATCACGGTGGAGAACTCCAAGGTCAGCGCCGAGTACATCTGCAATGCCACCACCCGCCAGAACCGTCTGCTCAGCATCACGGTGGGCGTCACCTACGGCACACCCCGCAAGCAGCTGGAAACCCTGTGCGACGACTTCCGGGCCATGCTCCGCAAAGACTCCCAGGTACTGCCCGACACCATCCACGTGATCCTCTCGAATTTCGGGGCCTCCAGCATCGACATTGAGCTCCGCTGCTATGTGACCGCTCTGGGCGGGGACGATTTCCGCCAGCTCAAGAGCCGTCTCAACTGGCAGATCATGGACATCATGGCGCAGGACGGCTGCGACTTTGCCTTCCCCTCCACCAGCGTCTATCTGGAGACATCCTCCCCCTCCCCCGCCGATCCTGGTGAAAAGGAGCAGTAAGGCTTTCCGTCCTGCTGCCCGGCGGATAATTTTCCTTTGCGCAAGGATACAGAAAAGCGGCTTTCGTTCCCTCTATACGGGAGGACGGAAGCCGCTTTTTTTGATTTTTTGTTTGTTGTCAGGTGGTGTCGCCGCTGCCGGTATCGGAACCGTCGGATGGCGCCTCATCCCCGGCCGCACTATCATTTCCTGTATCGTCGCCGGAGTCCCCGGCGGTATCACCATCCTCTGCCTCGGGGGGCGGATCGGCGGGCATGAAGTAGGCCACAATATCGCCGTCGCTGCGCTGATAGGAAACATCCAACGTGCCGTGATCGGTCTGGGTCAGGCCCTTGCCGTCCACGTCCAGAATGACGTTGGCCGCCATACGCATCTTGTAATCCAGGTTATTGGAGGTTCCCAGCAGTACCGACACGCGGCCCTGATAAAGGAAGTTGATCTCGTCCAGATCCCGCAGCGAGATCAAGGATACGCCATCCAGCAGCTGCTGTTCCTCCATCTTGTCGATGATCGCAAAAAGCACATCGTTGATAGTTGTCTCCTCCTGGGCATCGGAATCTGCAGAAGGATCTGCATCGGTCTCCCCGGCGGGAGCGGCAGTCTCGGCAGTCTCGGGTGTAGCGGCGGGGAGTGCACTGTCCGCTGCCAGGCGCAGGTAGGAGCCAGGCGTCAGCTGAGAGTCCGACCGCACCCCGGCATCCAGGAGAATGAGTCCCTCCGGCCGGGATGCCTCCGTGCGAAGCACCTTGAGCCCATCGCTGAGCACCAGCCATCCGGCAGCAGTTTCCAGAGTAAAGCGCTCGGTGGCAGGCTGCACCTTGATGACCACCGTGCCGGGCATCTGGATATCCACCTCGACCACATCCAGGTAGGGCAGCTGCGCCTGCAGCTGTTCTGATTTTTCCCGGGTGGAGAAGCCGAACAGGTTGTCCCCGGTCTGTACCCCCAGCAGGTCAATGATCTGCTGTTCGGTATAGATGCCGGTATTGGCCGGGGTGGTGCGGTCGGTGTTTTCCACCCGGAAGTCGGTCACCTTGAACAGCAAGTTGACCGACAGCACCACCCCCACCGCCAGCACTGCCATCAGGCACAGAATCCCCACGATCTTGCGGCGGCGGCGGATGCGCATTTTTTCCACCTGCGTCACCCGGCGCGGCGGGCGGGCTGCTCCCTCCCGGTAGCCCAGCGACTGCGGATTGGTGGGCCGGCTGCGGTAGCGTCCGCTGTTCTTCTGCTGGGGCGGACGGCGGGGCGGCTGGCCGCGCGACGGCATCTGCTGGGAGGGCATCTGACCGCCTGCGGGGCGCTGACGGGCATTGGTCTGACGGGAACCACTGCGGTCGTCTGCTCTGGTCCCACGGGAAGTTCCGGCCTGGCCGGCAGGAGTGCTGCGCTTTTCCAGCCCCACCCGGCTGCCCAGGCCCTTTTTGGGCGGAACCGCCTGCCGGGGACGCTGGGGCTGCTGTTGCCGGGGGCGGGAGGCGGCACGGGATGCCGCGCCGGATTTCTGCCGGCGGCTCTGTACGTCGCGGTCCATGCTCTCCCCTCCTTCCCATTTGTACCAGAATAAAACGAAACCGCCAAATCCTGCCGCCAAAGCGGCATTCGACCGTTTTGGGGCGATTTGGCGTTACTGTGGCCGGAGCACACAGGTTTCCCTGTTTCGTTGTGTCAGGCGCCGTCCCCTTCCCGGTTTGTCTGACGGTTCAGGCGCAGAGTTTTTTCAGTGCCGCCCAGATGAGATCCAGGCTGTCGGGACGGCCCAGCGTCTTTGCGTTGCGTCCCATCTCGGCCAGGCGGCCGGGCTGGGACATCAGACCCTGGACGGTCTCAATGAGTTTGTCGCCGGTGAGGTCCTTCTCCTCAATCACCACGGCGGCCCCCGCCTGCTGCAGTTCCAGCGCGTTATAGTACTGGTGATTTTCAGCCACGTTGGGGCTGGGCACCAGCACGGCGGCGCGGCCCATGGCCTCCAGCTCGGCCAGCGTCAGGGCGCCGGAGCGGGAGATCACCAGATCCGCTGCTGCCAGCAGCTCGGGCATATTGTCGATATATTCCCGGACCACCAGGTTTTTGCCGGGGGCAAAGCCTTTTTCCTTGCCGAGGTTGCGGAACAGCTCGACTCCACGGCTGCCGGTGGCATGCAGGTGCAGGATTTTCTGCTGGGTTTTCTGCTCCCAGGCGCAGAGGTCCGCCACCACCTCATTGATGCGGCGGGCACCCAGGCTGCCGCCAAAGCTCAGGATCACCGTCTTGTCCCCGGCATCCAGCTTGGCGCGGGCTGCGGCACGGTCCTGTTCAAACAGTTCGGGGCGCACCGGATTGCCCACCACGATGGTCTTGTCGGGGGCACCCAGCTTTGCCACTGCCGCCTCACTGGCCGCCATGACCAGATCGACTTCCTTGGCAAGCAGTTTGTTGGTCACACCCGGGAAGGCGTTCTGCTCATGGATGGCGGTATGAATCCCTTTGCGGGCTGCCGCACGGACAATGGGACCGCTGACATAGCCGCCGCAGCCGATGACCAGATCCGGCTTGACCTCCCGCAGGATGGCCGCACAGCGCGGGCCGCTGATGGCCAGATGCCACACCGCCACCACATTGCGGCCGATGTTTTTGGGCGTCAGCTTGCGCTGGAAGCCGTTGATCTCGATATGATGGAAGGGATATCCGGCCTTGGTGACAAGACCGTACTCCATCCCCTCCCGCCGTCCGGCAAAGTGGATCTCCGCCGCGGGGTCTCCTTTTTTGATCGCACCGGCAATGGCCAGTGCAGGATTGATATGCCCGGCCGTACCGCCGGCCGCAATCAGAACACGCATACCCTGCCTCCCGTTACATCACACAATACAAAATCAGATCGAATGAGCGGTGCCGCCCCGGCGATAAACCGTGCGGGTACCCTGCTCCAGCTTTTTGGCAAAGGCTTCCAGCTTGCGGCGTCGTCGTTCCTCGATGCGGGCATTGCCTACCCGGGAAATACTGAGCATGACGCCCATCTGTCCCAGCAGCATCAAAAGACTGGTGCCGCCCGAAGAGAAGAAAGGCAGGCTGATGCCGGTGTTGGGGATGGTGTTGGTGACAACGCCGATATTGCAGAACACCTGCCAGGCGATCTGTCCCATGATGCCCACCCCCAGCAGGCTGCCGAACAGGTCGGGCGCCCGCATGGCGATGAGGATGCCCTGGATGATGAGGGCCGCAAACAGCAGAATGCAGACCAGTGCCCCGATGAATCCCAGCTCCTCACACAGAACCGGGAAGATGAAGTCGTTGGTGACCTCGGGCAGCCACTGGTGTTTCTGGCGGCTGTTGCCGATGCCCAGGCCAAACAGACCGCCCGATGCAATGGCGTAGATGCTCTGCTCGGTCTGGTCGGTCATGGTGGAGGTATCGCTGGAGAACAGCGTCCAGCCGTCCAGACGGGTCTGGACATAGTTATCCTGGCTGGTCAGCATGTAAACCACGCCGATGACGCCGACACTCAGCACCGGCAGCATCCATTTCAGGCCGCATCCGCCGCAGATCAGCATGGTAAAGTAGATCATGAGGATGAGGATGATGGCCGAATAGTGGGGCTGGCGGAAGATCAGAAACAGCGTGGGAATCAGAGGCAGTGTGGGCAGAATAATGCCGTACAGCAGAGAACTTTTCTGCTTCTGATGACCATCTATGAACGCAGCCGTCCCCAGAATGGTGGAAAACTTGGCCAGCTCGGAGGGCTGGAAAGTGACGCCTGCGAACTCCACCCAGCGATAACACTTGGCGCTGAGGTTGGTGGGGTTGTTGCTGAACAGAGCCGCCGCCAGCAGTACCAGCGTGAAAACGTAGAGATACCAGTTCAGATGGCGCAGGGCGCGGTAATCGGTAAGGGAAATGCCGAACATGATGGCCACGCCGGCCACGGCAAATCCCAGCTGCTGGCGGATCTGGCTGAAGCTGTCGCCGCTCTCCTGATAGGACACCGAGTAGCTGGCCGAGAACAGCACCACCAGACCATATGCAATGATAACCAGCAGCGTTACTACAAAGTACCATGAAAGCGGCCCGCGGTCTTTCTTGCGCAGGGGCAGATCCTTGCACATCAAAAACGCGGGTCGGAAGATGGTTCTGAGGAATGCAGATGTATCCAAAGGAATGCCTATTTCCTTTCCGTCCGGCCCCTGACAGGCCGGACCCGGCGGGGCGGCGTTTTGCCCCGTGCTCAGGTCAGGTAAATGTACAAAACGCCCAGCAGCGCCCCCATCAGGGCAATAAAGCTGAAGAAGGCGTCGATGCGCACCTCACGCCAGCCGCGCATCTCGAAGGCATGATGGATGGGCGTCATGCGGAAGATGCGCTTGCCGTGGGTCAGCTTGAAGTAGACACGCTGGATCACCACAGTCATGGCGTCCCAGATATAGACGATGCCGAAGAACAGAACCAGCTCGGGACGGCACATCACAAAGGCCAGGGCCGTGACGATGCCGCCCAAAAACATGCTGCCCGTATCCCCCATGAACACCTTGGCCGGGTAGAAGTTCCATACCAGGAAACCCGCACAGGCGCCCGCCGTGGCCGTTGCCAGAATGGACACATGATAGAAGCCCAGCAGGCTGGCACCCACCAGGTAGCCCAGCATGGACACGAAAGTCACGCAGGAATCCAGGCCGTCCAGGCCGTCGGTCAGGTTGACGGCGTTGACGAGGAAGATGATGCCGAAAAAGGCGATAGGATAGTACAGAAGCCCCAGGTCAAAGGAACCGCCGCCGGGCAGGGTGATGACGGTGGTCATCAGGCCCAGGGCGTTGAGTCCGAAGAGAAAGCCGCCGGTGACGGCAAACTGCATGACCAGTTTCTGCCATGCCAGCAGGCCCAGGTTGCGGTGGCGGACCACCTTGACGAAATCGTCCAGGAAGCCGATGAACCCGGAGCCCAGGGCCAGGAACATGACAAGCAGCACAGCCTGGATCTGCTGTGCCCCCACCAGATCGGGCGCATAGCGGCGGAAGCCGACCAGAACCAGGATCAGCGCCACTACAATGCCCAGAATGAAGCACAGGCCGCCCATGGTGGGCGTGCCCTGCTTTTTATTGTGCCAGGTCGGTCCGCTTTCGCGGATGGTCTGGCCGAAATGCAGCCGGTGCAGTGCGGGGATCACCACACAGCCCGACAGTGCCGTAATGGAAAACGCAGCGACCGCTGCGGCCACCAGCATCCAGGAGACCATCATCCCCATGCAAATACTCCCCCAAATCGATCAATTCGGCTCACGCCAGCGTCTGATAGAACTGTTCCAGCACCTGGTCCAGCTTCATGGCATGGCTGGCCTTTGCCAGCAATGCATCGCCTGCGTGTACATTTTGCCTTACATATCCTACCACTTCTTGTTCGGTTTCGCAATGCAAAGTTGTTACACCTTTTTCGGCGGCAGCCTCCGCCATGGCGGCGCTGCGCGGGCCGTAGGCAATGAGCAAATCCACCCCCGCCTCGGCAGCCCAGATGCCCACCTGACGGTGCGCCTCCTCGCTGACGCTGCCCAGTTCCAGCATATCCCCCAGCAGCGCAATGTGACGGTTGGCCTCCTGGCCCTCCAGCACCCCCAGGGCGGCTTTCATGCTGTCGGGGCTGGCATTGTAGCAGTCCTCAATGACGGTGACACCGCCCTTGTGGACAATGTTCTGACGCATGCCGGTGGTCTGATAGGTGCTCAGGGCAGCGGCAGCCTTGGCGGGGTCCAGGCCCAGCCGGGTGGCCGCCGCGTAGGCAGCCAGTGCATCGCTGACTGTGTGCAGGCCTACCGTGGGGATATGCACCGGGAATTCACCGTTCTCCTTGTCGGACAGGAGGAAGTCGGTGCCGCTGTCCCCTGCCGTGATCTTGAGGGCACGCACGTCGGCGCCAGGGGCATCAATGCCGAACCACACCGGGTTCAGCCGCTCGGGCAGTTTTGCCTTGGGCAGCATATCGTCGTCGGCATTGAGCACCAGCGGCGCGCCGTCGGGCAGGCCATGGCAGATCTCCAGCTTTGCTTTCAGTATATTCTCCCGGGTGCCCAGGTTTTCCAGATGGGATACCCCGATGCGGGTGATGATGCCCGCAGAAGGCCGGGCCGCACGGACCAGGCGGTCGATCTCGCCCAGGTTGCTCATGCCCATCTCCACCACCGCATACTCGGTGCTGTCATCCAGGCGGAACAGGGTGTTGGGCAGGCCGATCTCATTGTTCTGGTTGCCCTCGGTCTTGAGGGTGTTGCCGAACGCCGACAGCACCGCGTAGCAGAATTCCTTGGTGGTGGTCTTGCCCACGCTGCCCGTCACGCCGATCATCAGCGGGCTGAACAGCATCCGGTAGTTGGAGGCCATGCGCACCATGGCATGGTGGCTGGAGGCCACAATGACCGTGCGGTCCTCCGGCACTCCGTCCACCGGGTGGTTGGCAACGATGTAGGCCGCCCCTGCCTTGTAGGCTGCCGCGGCATAGTCATGGCCGTCCACCCGCTCCCCGGGGAAGCAGACAAAGACGCATCCCGGCACCACTTTGCGGCTGTCGGTCACCACGGCGGTGATGGGTTCCGGCTCCGCCAGCGCAAGGCCGGCCAGCAGTTGATTGGCATGGATGGGTTTCATCTTGCATCTCTCCTTTTCCTTCCCGCAGGGGTTCTTCTCTGTTGTGTTTGGGTCTATTCACCGTCCGTGGCGGTGGAATCCGACGAGGCGTCAGGGTCCGCCGTGTCGCCGGAGGTCGTGTCGGTGCCGCTGTCCGAGGACGGCTCGCTGCTTTCCGGCGCCGCTGTCTCGATGGTAATGACGGTGCCCATGGCCACGCTGGTGCCCTCCGCCACGCTCTGGGAGGTGACCAGGGCGTTCTCGTCGCCGCTGATCTGGGCGTTGATGCCCGCAGCGCTGAGCATCTGCACGGCAAAGCTGCCGCTCTTGCCCACCACATTGGGCACGTTGACCATGGTGTCGGTGGTGCTCTTTGTGTACAGGTAGACCGTGGAGCCCACAGGGACTACGGTACCCGCCGCCGGGTACTGGTGCACCACAGTGCCGGTGCCTTCCACCAGCTTGTGGGCAAGGCCCTTCTTGTTCATTTCCACCTGGGCGTTGACCCAGGAATTGTTTCTGCTGACCACATCCGGCACCACCACCGTGGCACCGGTGTCATACTCAGGATCGCGCTCCAGGCCCAGATACGGCGCCACCTCGCTGATGATGTTGCCCACCACGGGGGCCACGATCTGGCTGGCGTAGTCATTGGTCCAGCGCGGGTCGTCCATCATGACGAAGACCTCGATCTCGGGGTCGTCGATGGGCAAAACCGCTGTAAAGCTGATCTGCTTGTAATAGTCGCCGTCTGCACGTTCGTCACGTCCCAGGTTTTCCGAAGTGCCGGACTTGCCGCCGATGCGGTAGCCCGCCACATAGGCGTTGCGGCCGCTGCTGGTGTCCTGGCCCTTGCCGACGACCTGTTCCATCATGCTGCGGACCTCGGCGCTCACTTCCTCCGAGATCACCTGACGGCGGATGGTGGTATCCACGCTGGTGACCACGTTTCCGCTCTGGTCGGTGATGGTGTCCACCACGTGGGGCGTTACCAGGTAGCCGCCGTTGACCACCGCCGCCACGGCGGTTGCCATCTGCAGCGGTGTGCAGGTCTGTGCCTGACCGAAGGAGCTGGAATCCAGGTTGGCCTCGGTCTGGGCCAGTTCTTCCTCGTTGTGGTAGATCATCCACCGGGTCTCGTTGGGCAGATCCACGCCGGTGCGCTGGGTGAATCCGAAGGCATCATAGTAGTCGTAGAACACCTGCGGGCCAAGAGACAGGCCTACCTGAATGAAGTAGATGTTGCAGCTGTTGTTCAGGGCGGTGGCCATGTCCTGCCAGCCGTGGGCATCGTTGTTGGCGCAGTGATAGGTGTGCTCGTACAGCTTGCTGCCTTTGTTGATGGTCCAGCCTTCCATGCCGCAGTAGAACTGCTGGCTGGTATCCATGATGCCGGAGTCCAGCGCCGCGGAAGCGGTGACCAGCTTGAACACCGAGCCGGGATAATACAGTTCGGTGATGGTCTTGTTTTTCCACTGGGCCTCGCGCATCATGCCCTGGAGGGTGGAGTACTCGTCATCCGAGATCTGCCCGTCCTCGATGATGCCCTGCAGCGTGGAGGTGTTGCCCAGGCGGCTGACCAGCGTGTCGATCTGTTCCGCCGTCAGGGTGTCGCTGTCCAGGATGGACTGCATCTCACTGTCGTAGATGGTGTTGGGGTCGTTGGGGTCAAACTGGTTCATGGACGCCATGGCCAGGATCTCTCCTGTATTGACGTTCATGACAATGGCACAGGCACGGCTCTTGACGTTGTAGTCAACAATCGCCTGCTGCAAGTATTCCTCAACAATCGACTGGATATTATCATCGATGCAGAGGTTCAGGTTCAAACCGTCGATGGGGGCATGATAGTCCGACTCGGCATCGGTCAGATCCACGCCGCCCGCGCTCTGCAGCGAGACGCTGCGCCCCGGCGTACCGGCCAGGATGTCGTTGTAGTAGTATTCCAGGCCGTAGGTGCCGGCCCCGGAGCTGTCGGTAAAGCCCAGCACCGATGACAGGAAGGCCCCGTAGGGGTATTCCCGGGTGGAGGACTGCTCGGTATAAAGATAGAGCACCGTTGTCTCCGCCTGTTTGTTCAGATCGCTGGCATACTGGAGAATGGCCTCGGCGGTGGGCATATCCACGCCCCGGACAAGGACGCGGTATTTTTTGTCGCTCATGGACAGGTTGCTGGCGACGCTCTCCGCCGTGACCGCGCCCCCGGTCAGTTCCGCGATCTTCTCGCTGGCCTGGTTAATATACTCGGCACTGCAGCGGGAAGGATCGGCCACGATGTTCCAGACCACGCTGCTCTTGGCCAGCAGTTTGCCGGTGGAGCTGTAAATGGAGCCCCGGGTGGAGGGGATGGTGGTATCGGAAAGCTGCTGTTCGGTGGCGTCCACGCGGTAGGTCTCGTAGTCGCGGATCTGCAGGACATAGAGCTGATAAACCAGCAGCCCGAATCCGAAAATCAGAAAGGCGGCAACCAGAATCAACGTGCGGATGCGCATTGCATTGGAGGCGCCGGGATTTTCAGGCCCGGGCTTTTGAGAGCGATCGTTCGGATACTTGTTTGCCATGGTTCAGCGTTTCCTTTTGCGGTGGTTCGACGGGTGCAGAATATGCAAAAAGCGCGCCTGCCTGCGTTTGCGGAGCCATACTCCGCACTGGGCCGCACGCTTTTGCTGAAGGCCGGAAGCCCGGCCGGAGGGTCAGGGGTTGAAGTTGCCGATCAGGCTGAGCGCCGCCGTTTTCACGCCGGACAGCAGCCGGGACAAATCGGACTCGTTGCGGACGATCCGGCTCTGATCCTCCATGGTGATGTAGGTGATCTGGCTGGCGTCCGCCTTGACAAGGCCAAGCTTGCCCTCGGCGATCTCCTGAATGTTGGTGGTGCTTGTGATGTCATCCATACGGCCGGACAGGTAGTCGTAGGTGCTTTGCTCCTGCGTCAGCTCCTGACGGGTGGACTCGATCTCCCCGGACAGCTCGGTGATGATGGCCTGGCTGTACAGAAGGCTGACCACCAGACCCAGAATCAAGGCAGCGACCAGCACCGAGCGCAGCGCAGCGACGGTCTGGCGCAGCTTGTCCAGCCGGCTGCGGCCGCGAACCACCCGCACGCGGGGGGCCCGGTACTGGCCGTAGCTCTTTGTTTTCATGTTCAAATCATAGGCTGCCTGTGTCATGTGCACGCCCTCCCTTCCCTGCTGTCCGCATGGAATCCGGCATCAGAGTTTTTCCAGCACCCGCAGCTTTGCCGACCGGCTGCGGCGGTTTTCGTTCAGTTCATCCGCGTCGGCTTCGATGGGATGACGGGTGATCAGTTTTGCCTTGGCCTTGCCGCCGCACACGCACACTGGAAACTCCGGCGGGCAGGTGCATTTCTGCGCCCAGCGGCGGAACTTGTTCTTGACCAGGCGGTCCTCCAGGCTGTGGAAGGTGATCACGCACAGTCTGCCGCCCGGGGCCAGGTTGTCGAAGATGCCGTCCAGACCCTCGTTGAGGGCGTCCAGCTCCCCGTTGACCGCGATGCGCACCGCCTGAAACGTGCGGCGCGCGGGGTTCTTGTTTTTGCGGCGCTCGGCCGGCGGCACGGCGGATGCCACCAGCCCGGCCAGTTCCATGGTCGTCTCGATGGGATGCTCCGCCCGGACGGCCACGATTTTGCCGGCGATCTGCCAGGCATAGGGCTCCTCGCCGTAGTCCCGCAGGATGCGGCAGAGTTCCTCCCGGTCCAGCGTGTTGACCAGGTCGGCCGCGGTGGGGCCGCTCTGGCTCATGCGCATGTCCAGCGGGGCGTCGGCATGGTAGGAGAAGCCCCGCTCGGCATCGTCCAGCTGATGGCTGGAAACGCCCAGGTCCAGAAGCGCTCCTTGAATGGAAGTAATCCCCAGCTCCCGCAGTACCTTGGGCGCCTCGCGGAAATTCGCCCGGACCACCAGGGCGGGCAGACCCTTAAGCCTTTCGGTGGCGGTTGCCACCGCATCCGGGTCCTGATCGAGCGCGATCAGCCGCCCTGTGGTCAGGTGTTTGGCGATTTCGCGCGAGTGACCGGCGCCGCCGGCCGTGCCGTCCAGATAGGTCCCGGCCGGGTCAATGGCCAGCCCTTCCAGACACTCGCGAAGCAATACGGGAACGTGGTGAAATTCCATCCTTGGTTACATCCTTTCGGCAGAGATCCTCCGGCATGGCACCGGATCAGAAATCCAGATCCTCCATCGCTGCGGTAAAATCTTCGTCCGCCCCCTCCTGGGTTTGGTTCCATGCTGCGGTGTTCCAGATCTCCGCGAACTCACGGTTGCCGATGATGGTGACGTCATGGTCCAGACCGGCGTAGGCACGCAGCTTGGCAGGCAGCTGGATGCGCCCCTGCTTGTCGGGGGTGACCTCCACCGCCGAGCTGTACAGCATACGGGTGACCTTGCGGCCCTTGACCAGGCCTTTTTCCTCGATCTTGTCAGCCACTTTCTCGAACTGTTCAGCCGGGAAAGCCGCCAGGCAATGGTCGAGCCAGCAGGTCACAATGAACGTCTGGCCCATCTCCTCGCGGAATTTTGCAGGGAAGTTCAGCCGGCCCTTGGTGTCCACAGCATAGTCATACTGACCCATGAGCACGGCGTTCTCCCCCTTTCGACATTTTTTCACGTACGGTTGTCTGTCTGTGGTTGAAAACCCGGTTGAAAGTGTTGAAATTCTCCACTTCTACCCCCGATTGTCCACCACTACCCACAATCGCAGTTCTATAATACCAAATCGGCACATAAAAAACAAGCCCGCAGCGGTCGAAAACCGCTGCGGGTCATAAATTTTCATATTTAAAACACAGGTGGGGACGGGTGGGGAATCCGCCACGCCCGGAGGGGAATCACTTGTTGCCGCGCATACCTTTGGCGGTGGCGTTGCGCAGATTCATGCGGGTGTTCTTGATGTCCGCAATGCTGCGCGCCAGCGTCTCCTCCGAGTTTTTCAGGATGGTTTCGCAGTATGTAGTGGCACTCTTGCTGATCTCCCGGGCATGGGTCTGGGTGGTGGTGAGAATCTCCACGGCACGTTTCTGGGCGCGCTTGACGATCTCCTGCTCCGAGACCAGGGCCTTGGCACGCTCCTCCGCCTGCTTGATGATGCCATCCGCCTCCTGATGGGCTTCCTGGATGATGCGCTCCCGGTCGTCCACGATCTTCTTGCTCTGGCGCATCTCGTCAGGCAGGTTGGCACGCACATCGTCGATAATATCGCGCATCTTGTCCACGTCCACAACGCGCTTGCCGGCGGAGAAGGGCATGGCGGTGCCTTCCTCCAGAGTTTCTTCCATCAAATCGAGCAATTCATCAACATTCATGCCTGTACCTCTTTCTGGTAACGAGTGACAAGGATTTTGCCATAGGTGTATTGTTTGACCCGGGTCAGTCCGCCCACTGTCTCCGGCAGGCGGGCGTCCCGCTCGCTCTCGCAGATGACCACACCGCCGGGAGCCACGTTGGGTTCCAGCAGGGGCAGCACCCTGGACAGTGTATCATGGGCAAAGGGCGGATCGAGCAAAACCAGGTCGAACGGTTCCCGTACGGACGCCAAAAAAGTGAACGCATCGGTGTTGTGCAGACGGCTTTTGGGCATGACCCCCGCCGCCTTGCAGTTGGCCTGCACCACGGCGAACGCCTCCCGGGAGGCATCCACAAAATCGCAGCGGGCCGCCCCGCGGGAGAGGGCCTCGATGCCCAGCTGTCCGCTGCCGGCGAACAGGTCCAGGACCTTTGCCCCCGGCACCAGGAACTGCACGCTGGAGAACATGGCCTCCTTGACGCGGTCGATGGTGGGACGGGTCACGTCCTGACCCGGCAGCGCCTTGAGAACCTTGCCGCGCGCTGTACCCGCAATGACACGCATACCGCGCGCCTCCTTTCCCTTTCTGCGTACTTTTTCAGTGCTACCATTATGCTTGTTTTTGCTGTGCTTGTCAATAGCCGCTCCCGCTCAGGCATGGAGCCCGTTATAGATCTGCTCCGCCTTTTTGTGGCTGATGCCCGGCACCTCCTCCAGGTCGGAAATGGACGCTGCCCGCACGTTTGCCACCGTCTTGAAATGCTTGAGCAGAGCCGCCGAGGTCTTTTCGCCCACCCCGGGCAGAGTGGTCAGGGTGGCCGCGTAGGAGCGCCTGTTCATCAGCCGTTTGCGGTAGTCATTGGCGTAGCGGTGGACCTCATCCTGGATGGAGGTCACAAAGGTGAAGATGCCCCGGTTGCGGTTGATGGCGATCTCGGAGCCGGTGTCGTCCACAATGGCACGGGTGTGGTGATGGTCGTCCTTGACCATGCCGAAAAGAGGCACTCCGGCCAGCTGCGTGCCTTTCAGGGCCGCCCGCACCGCCGACACCTGTCCCCTGCCGCCGTCCAGCAGGATCAGGTCGGGCAGGACCGAGAACTGGTTGGTGGGGGTGTCGGGCTTCTCCCCGCGCTTGGCGGCCTCATACTCTCCGGCACGGCGGGAGAGAGCCTCCGCCATGGAGGCATAGTCATCGGTACCCGCCACCGTTTTCATGCGGAAGCGCCGGTACCCTGCCCGCAAAGGCTTGCCGTCCCGGAAGACGATCATGCCGCAGACGCTGGAGCCGTCGCCCCAGTTGGAGATATCGTAGCTCTCGATGACCCGGGGCGGCGTCTTGAGGCCCAGCATCTGGGCGGCCTCCTCCAGCAGTTTTTCCTCCCGGGTGTAGCGGCCGCTCTCCCGGGCCAGGCGCTCCACCGCGTTGGTGTAGGCCATGGTGACCAGCTTGGCCACATCCCCGCGCTGGGGTACATACAGATTGACCGCGCTCCCCCGCGCTTTGGACAGGGCTTCCGCCAGGGCTTCGTGGTCCTCGGGCAGGGCATCCACCGCGATGGTCCTGGGGACGTTCTCCCCGTCCAGGTAATACTGGGGCAGGAATTCCTCCCGGAGGGCCGCAATATCGGCGGTATCGTGGAAGAGGAACTCCCGCTTGTCGGTGAGACGGCCGTCCCGGTAGCGCAGAATGGCCGCGCAGACCGCGTGGGTAGCACCCGCAAAGGCCAGCACGTCCATCTCGGTGTCGTTGTCCATGACCACCTTCTGCCCCGCCGAGACCCGCTCAATGGCTGCGATCTGGTCCCGCAGCAAAGCCGCCGACTCGAAGTCCAGCCGCTCGGAGGCAGCCTCCATCTTTTCCCGTAGCTGTTTGACGATGTCCCGCTTGCCGTAGCGGATCATGTGGATGGCGTTGCGGACAGCCTCATTGTAATCTGCACAGCTGATCTTGCCGCTGCACACCGCCATGCACTTGCCGATGTGGGCATTGAGGCAGGGCCGTCCCTTGCCGATGTCCCGGGGGAACTCCTTGTTGCACCGGGGCAGCAGGAAGCAGTCCTGGGCGGTCTGCACGATCTCCCGCACGGCAAAGGAGGAGGTGAAGGGGCCGATATACTCGGCATCGTCCTCATCCTTCTGGAGTACGGCGGAAATGCGGGGCCAGTCCCCTTTCGTCACCTTGACATAGCTGTATCCCTTGTCATCCTTGAGCAGAATGTTGTACTTGGGGGTGTGGGCCTTGATCTGGCTGGCCTCCAGTACCAGCGCTTCAAACTCCGACTGGCAGACGATGACATCAAAGTTGAAGGCATGGGCGATCATCTGGGTGACCTTGGCGTCATGGGGCACACCCTCCCGGAAATACTGGGAGACACGGGTCTTGAGGCGCTTGGCCTTGCCGATATAGATAATGGTATCCGACTTGTCACGGATGATATAGACCCCGGGCAGGAGGGGCAGCATGCAGGCCTTGCGATAGAGTTCTGCTTTGGTCATGGGAAAACGGCGCTCCTTGCCGCCGGATGGGACAGACCCAAAAAACGGCGAGTGGTTGCCCACCCGCCGCAAATGGTTGAGAGATGATACTTTTGGCTGTGATTACTCGGAGAAACCGGAATCGACCAGCTTGACCAGGCCGTCAACTGCAGCCTGCTCGTCGGTGCCGTCCGCGATGATGCGGATGGTGGTGCCGCCCACAATGCCCAGGCTCAGAACGCCCAGGAGGCTCTTTGCGTTGACGCGGCGCTCCTCTTTCTCGACCCAGATGGAAGATTTGTACTCGTTCGCCTTCTGGATGAAGAAGGTAGCCGGACGGGCGTGCAAACCAACCTGATTCTCAACGGTAACTTCTTTCACATACATAGTTATTCTCTCCTATTTCGAAAAGATATATGCCCATGCATTCACCGCGGGGCTCCCTCAGGCGGCTTTGCACTGGATTTCCGCCCTGAATTGATTATATTTTAACCTATTTTATCCCTTTTGTACAGTAGATTTTGTCAAATTTAGCAGGATTCCGCATTCCCGCCAAACTGGCATGGGCTTCTTTGTGCAGGTTTACCAGTTTATTTTCAACAATGTTGTTCAGGTATACCGAAAAACCTGCGTTCAATCGCCCGTTTTGTCGCTTTCAGGTGCTGTATGGAACATTTTTACTTCCGGGATCGGCCGGGAAAAACTTTGGACGGATTGCTGTAAAATATTCGTAAAACCGGGCTCTTCCCGGTATCCCATCCGCAGGTACAGGGCGATGGCAGCGCAGTTGGTTGCCAGTACCGTCACAAAGGGGTGAGCGTGTTCGGGCAACTTTTTGCGGGCAAACTCCAGCAGTTTTGCCCCGATGCCCTTTCCCTGGGCGCCGGGGGCAACGTACAGTCGGCCGATCTCCCCCGTCTTGTGGCAGACACCGACGATGCCGTCCGGCTTGCCCGCCGTGCTGTGCAGGTAAAAAGCCCATCCCGCCGCACGGTCGGCGTCCAGCCGCTGCCGCATGGTCTCCGGTGTATGCTCCGCCACAAAGTCCGGCGTACAGATTGCTTCATGGGACTGCTGCCAGCTCTCGCTGTAAACCCGGGCGGCGGCATTCAGCTGATCCTCGGTACGGACCAGAACGGCACGCTCGCTGCGCTTCCAGCTGGGCAGGGTCAGCGGATGGGTGCGGCACCAGCGGTCGTAGAGGTCGGGGCGGCGGGCCCGGGTGCGGGCGCGGCTCTGCTTGCCCCGCCAGGCATCGATCTTATCATGGTCGCCGGTGAGCAGCACCGGCGGTACGGCGCGGCCCTCCCACACTTCGGGGCGGGTGTACTGGGGGTACTCGATGAGGCCGTCCCAGTAGCTTTCCTCCTGGTAGCCTTTTTCCTCTGCCAGCACGCCGGGCTGCAGCCGCAGCACACTGTCCGCCACCACCAGGCTGGCCAGCTCGCCGCCGGTGAGGACGTAATCACCGATGGAGATTTCCTCGTCGCCGAAAGCCTCGATGACCCGCTCGTCAATGCCCTCATAGTGGCCGCAGACGAGGATCAGGCTGTCATAGCTCGCCAGGCGGCGGGCCGTCTGCTCGTTATAGGGAGCACCGGCCGCCGTCAGGAAGGCCACATGGGGGCGGGGTCTCCCCTGCTCGGCGCACTGGGCCTGTACCGCGCGGATACAGTCGGCGATGGGCTGGGCATACAGCACCATGCCGCAGCCGCCGCCGTAGGGATAGTCGTCGGTCTGTTTCTGCTTGTTTTTGGTATAGTCCCGGATCTGGTGGCAGTGTGCCTCGAACAGGCCCTTGTCGGCGGCACGGCCCAGAATGCTGGCGTGGAGGAAGCTGTCGCACAGCTCCGGAAAAAGGGTAACAATATCAATGCGCATGGTTCATTCCTCGTCCCCGTTGACCGGTGCGTCGAACATGCCGGGAATCGGCTTGACCAGCACGCATCGGGCATTCACGTCGATGGTCTTGACGAACTCCGGCACCACCGGAATCATGTGTTCCCCGCCGTCGGGGTCGGTGACAGTGTAAACGTCCTGGGCGGCCGGATGGCTCACATCCGCCACAGTGCCGTACACCTGGCCGCTGGCGGCATCCCGCACCTCGCAGCCAATGACATCGTCGATGAAAAAGCGTCCCTCGGGCAGTTTTGCCTCGCTCTTGCGCAGGTAGAGGGTACGCCCCACCATGGCACGGGCGGCATCCATATCACCGATGCCTTCCAGACGGACCAGCAGCATGTTCCCCTGCCCGCGCACCCCCAGAAGCCGGTGCTCGCCTGAGCCGTCGGCGCCGGTGTACAGCGCCTTGAACCCGGACAGGAATTTTGCCCCGTCGCACAGGGGCAGGGCTTTCATCTCGCCACGGACGCCGTGGGTGGTGACGATCTTGCAGGCGGGCAGATATTCTTGCATAGCAGTCTCCTTTGCAATTCTTCGCGAAAAAGCATACAAAAAAGGCACCTCGCACAGCGGCAAGGTGCCAGTACGTCTGGGATCAGCCGATCTCCACCACGACTTTTTCGCCCTGGCGGACGGCAGCGGCCCGCATGACGACGCGGATCGCCTTTGCGATGCGGCCCTGTTTGCCGATCACGCGGCCCATATCATCCTCGGCCACGGTGAGGTGATAGACGACGGTACCGTCCTCGCGCACAGGGTCGACCGTGACCTGCACAGCGTCCTTATCCTCGACAAGGCCGCGTGCGACTGCAATCAGCAGCTCCTGCATGGTGCGCCTCCGTTCTTGTTACAGGATCGCGGACTTCTTGAGCAGAACGCGGACAGTATCGGTGGGCTGAGCGCCGTTGGCCAGCCACTGCTTGGCCTTTTCGGCGTCGATGCTGACAACAGAGGGCTCCTTGGTGGGATCGTAGTAGCCGATCTCCTCGATGAAGCGGCCGTCACGAGCGTAGCGGCTGTCGGCGACAACAACGCGATAGAAGGGAGCTTTCTTGGCGCCCATGCGGCGCAGACGAATCTTAACCATGTTACTTTTCCTCCAAATTTCTGGTTACGGCCCTTTTTGGGGTGCCGGTTCTATCATCACCCTTGGGCCGTAAAGCCGTAAGGGAGATACCTTGGTAGTGTCCGGGGGTCAGCGCAAGCCGCGCAGCCCGCCCAGGCGGCGCATGAAGCCTTTGGGATTGCGCTTGGCCTGCTTCATCAGCTTCTGCATCATCTCGTACTGGCGCAGCAGCTTGTTGACCGCCTCGACGGTCTGGCCGCTGCCCGCCGCAATGCGGCGCTTGCGCTTGGGATTGATGATGGAGGGCTTGGCCCGTTCCTCCGGGGTCATGGAATAGATGATGGCCTCGATATGAGGCAGGGCCTTCTCGTCCAGGGAATCGGGGTCGATCTGGTTGCCACCCGGCAGCATGGACAGCAGCGCCGAAGCACCGCCCATCTTTTTGATCTGGGCGAACTGGGCCAGCATGTCGTTGAGGTCAAACTTGTTGGCCATCATCCGCTTGGCGGCTTCCTCGGCTGCCTTGTCATCCTGCACGGCCTGGGCTTTCTCGATCAGGGAAAGCACGTCGCCCATGCCCAGAATACGTCCCGCCATGCGGGAGGGATAGAAGGGCTCCAGGTCATCCAGCTTTTCACCGATGCCCTGGAAGTAGATGGGCTTGCCGGTGACCGCCAGCACCGAGAGGGCTGCGCCACCGCGGGTGTCGCCGTCGGTCTTGGTGAGGATGACGCCGTCAATGCCGATCTTGTCGTTGAAGGTCTTGGCAACGTTGACGGCTTCCTGGCCGGCCATGGCGTCGACCACCAGCAGAGTGTCGTCCACCTCCACCGTCTGCTTGATGCGGACCAGCTCGTCCATGAGGGCGTCGTCGATCTGCAGGCGGCCGGCGGTATCGATGATGACGATGTCGTTGCCGTGGTCTCTGGCGTAGGCCATCGCCTTCTGGGCGATGAGCTCGGGGCGTTCGGTGCCCATTTCAAAGACGGGAACCCCCGCCTGTTCGCCCACAATCCGCAGCTGATCAATGGCGGCGGGGCGGTAGATGTCACAGGCCACCAGCAGAGGGCGGCGGCCTAGTTTGCGGTAATACTTGCCCAGTTTGGCGGCGTGGGTCGTCTTGCCGTTGCCCTGCAGGCCGCACATCATCAGGACGGTCTGGCCCTTGTTCTTGATGTGGAGTTGGGTGGGTTCGTCGCCGCCCATGAGGCGGGTCAGTTCCTCGTTGACGATCTTGATGACCTGCTGGGCGGGGGTCAGGCTTTCCATGACCTCCTGGCCCATGGCCCGCTCGGAAACCTGATTGCAGAAGTCCTTGGCCACCTTGTAGTTGACGTCGGCTTCCAGCAATGCCATGCGGACTTCCCGCATGGCGGCCTTGATGTCCGCCTCGCTCAGACGGCCCTTGCCGCGCAGCTTCTTGAATACGCCGGACAGGCGTTCTGTCAATGATTCAAATGCCATTGGGCGCTTCCTCCTGCGTGCCGAGCCGTTCCAGTATGGTCAGCATCTCGTCGGTGTCCTGCTTGATGCGCGGCACCGGCGTGTACAGTCCCGAATTGCAGCAGCGGATCTCCTTGGCCAGCTGCTCCAGACGTTCCAGATCGGCCAGCATGGCCTGATGGCGCCGGGCATTGCCCAGTTTTTCCTCCATCTCCCGCAGGGTGGCTTCCCCGTGCTTGATGGCGTCGCGCACCCCCTGACGGGAAATGCCGAAGTTCTCGGCGATCTCGGAGAGGGAGAGATCCTCGTCATAATATTCGGTGAGAATGCTGCGCTGACGCTCGGTGAGCACGGAACCATAATGGTCCAGCAGGATGGAAAATTCCAGATCCTTCATTGCCTGTGCCACGGTGGTGCCTCCTGTGCGTTCAGCGGACGGTCGTTTGTGTAAAGTTGGTTCCTTTACAGCTAGTGATTATAACAAAGCCGAGGGCGGGTGTCAAGCAGTTTGGCTTGTCAAACCCTGATTATTTTTGGAAGATTCGGGGCAAGGTCCATGCCGCCGGGCATGACGGCTGCCGCAAGGTGCAGGAGATGCGGTTCCGGGTACACTGCTCCCGTGGGAGGATGTAGCGTCCGCCTCTCCGGCCGCCGCTTTCGACCTGGTAAAAGAATGTGCAGAACCCCTGCCGCATCCCCTTTTCTCTGCTTTTTCAAAAAAGGCTGTCGAATTCTGCGCACAGCGGGCGAAGATATGGTATAATAAGGAGGTATCTTCCCGGAACCGGCCGTTTTGTACGGTGTACGGTTCCCCGTCCGCAGCGGCGCCTGTGCGGAAAAAGCGCCCTGTGCCCCGGCACAGTCTCTGCGGACAGTCTGATTTTTGTGTGAAAGGCGGTTTTCGCGTTGGGAATCCTGCAAAGCTACTATCAGGACGTGTACAGGTGCCCTGTCGTGGAGCTGTCGGGCTTTTCGGGGCGGCACGGCCTGCAGGCCAGCATTGCGGCTTATCTGGATTTCGGCGGCGCCACCGGCACCTGCAAGGACGGCGTGGCGGAAACCATGCTGGCCCTTGCCACCGAGCGGGGCACCCTCAAGCAGGGAATGCCCGTGGTGGAGGCCAGCTCCGGCAGTTTTGGCGCGGCACTGGCGGTCTCCTGCGCCACGACGGGCCACCCCTGCATTCTGGTGGTGCCCAGCACGCTGCCCATCTCCCGCCGGCAGCATCTGCAAAGCCTGGGTGCCCGTATCGTGGTGTGCAGCAGCGGCGGCCGCAAGGCCCTGGACCGGGTGGCGGCCGACACGGCCAAGCGCTACAACGGCTATTTTACCAACTACTTTTCCAACGACGACAACCCCGAATACCACCGCCGGGTCACCGGCCCCCAGATCCTCAAGGCTGCGGGGGACAGCATTGACGCGGTGGTGATCGGCGTGGGCAGCGGCGGCACCATCACCGGTGTGGCCGAATATCTGAAGGCCTGGAACAGCATGATCCGCATTGTGGCGGTGGAACCCAGCGAATGCGCCGCCATCAGCGGCGGGCTGCCGGGGCATCACGGCATTGCGGGCATCGGGCCCGGGTTTGTGCCGGAGAACTACAATCCCTACGTGGTGGACACGGTGCTGACCGTATCCACCGCCGACGCCGAGCGCGCCGCACGGGAGGTGCTTTTCTTTGACGGTGTGCCCGCCTGCACCAGCGCAGGCGCCACCCTGGCCGCCGCCCTCCAGCTGATGAACGCGGGCAAGTCCCGCCGCCCCCTCTGCGTCTTTGCCGGGCGCCGTACTTATGAATGATTCTGCCCCACGGGCAGACAAAAAAGAGCCGCATATTCCGGAGCTTTGTCCGGGATATGCGGCTCTTTCCTATTATATATAAGGAGTGCGGCGGTTTTTCCATACCCTCTGTGCCAGCAGACGCAGACAGCCCGCCATGCGCCAGCCGTCCAGCCCAGGCAATGGCAGCAGATTGAATCCTCCCACCAGAAGATTGGTACAGACAAACCACAGTCCGAAATAGCCATACCCTGCCGGGCCCTCCATCCAGGTGAGCATCCCCGCCGCCAACAGCAGATTGACGGCAGGTCCCGCAGCAGCCAGGAGCAGTTCCCTGCCCGGCGGCAGCAGCACCCCGCGCATGGACAGGCAGATGCCGCCGAAGGATGCCTCCAATGCAGGCAGACGGTGTTCCAGCGCTGCAAACACCGCGATGTGACCGCATTCATGGAGCAGCGCGCAGAGGATTCCCAGCCGGAACACTCCCGTCGTGTCCGCCGCCAGCAGCAGGGTGTAGACAAACAGCAATGCGCAGGGCGCCTTGACCCGCAGATGCAGTTCAGGCAAGGCCCAGCGCCTGGGTGGGGTCATACCGGATGCCCGCGTGCAGCAGTTCAAAGTGGAGGTGGGGCCCGGTGACATTGCCCGTCTGCCCCACCGTACCGATCTGCTGGCCCTGCCGGACTTTTTGCCCCGGACGGACAAAGACATACTGCATATGTGCATAGAGCGTCTCATCCCCTGCCTCGTGGAGAATGCGGACATAATTGCCGTAGCTGCTGCCCAGCGCCGCCGTGCGCACGGTGCCGTCCGCCGCAGCATAGACCGGCGTGCCCTCGGCAGCGGCCAGGTCCTTTCCGGTGTGAAAGTCCTCGCTGCCGTCATCCGCTACGGGGTCCTCCCGCCAGCCGTATCCCGATGTACAGGTAAATCCGGCGGGCAGCGGCAAGGTCAGGGAAAAATCCGGCAGATAGCTGTCCAGAGAGCTGCCGGCGGGGGCTTGCTCCGGCGCGTTGCGGCTGTGCGCAGTCCGGGCCGCGGTCTCCCCTGTGGCAGCGCCGTCCGCCAGGGAAACTGCCACCTCCTGGGCAGCCTCCCCCAGGGAGTCTATCCCGGTCTGGATAAAGCGCACCAGCTCCCGCTCCTCCCCAAAGGCATCCAGCCCCTGCTCCTGCATGGCCTGGTCAAAGGCGGTGCGCAGGGTGTCGTACACCGGCAGCCCCATGGTCCGGGCCGCATACACCCCCGCCAGGATGGCCCCGCACAGCAGGATCTGAGCCCACAGGATCAGGTTGTCCTGGGTTTTGCCGTTCTCCCGGCGGGCGGATTCCCGGCGCCCCGCCGGGCGGTCTGCTCCCTGCGGCGGCTCCTGCACAGGTTTGGGTGTGGCGTCCTCCCACATTTCGGCATCCTCCGTTTCTCTGTGGCACAGCGTGCGGTTTTGACTCACAACCGATATGTATGCAGGAAAATTCCGGGGCATTCCTTTGAAAAGTGCCGGGCAGCAAAACAGCGGTGCACACCGCAGGAAAGTGTTCCTCACGGTGTGCACCGCTGTCTGATCGCAGCAAAATTGCGGGCACTCAGGCGCCCAGTGCCTGGGACAGCATATCCAGGTGTCCCTCCAGCAGTTTCTGGGGCTTGGTGAACAGGCCGATGCCCTCCACCTCAAAGGTGCACTCCAGGCTGGTGGAGTCTCCGCCGCCCAGCAGGATAAAGGTGAAGCTGCCCTTGAGTTTGCCATGGACAAAGCTTCCGGTCATGCGGCGGGGCTTTTCCTTGTCCGTGAAGGTGATCTCGGTCCGGCTTCCGTCAGAGCCGATCTCGGTCACGTGCATGCCGTCGGCGCTGATCTCGGCGTCGGTCACGTCCCTGCGCCAGTGGTTCATGGTAGGATTGGACAGATACAGCCAGACCCGGCCGGGGTCGCAGGAAAAGGTGCGGGTCAGTACACAGCTTTTTTTCATTGTTTTCTCTCCTTACCTCCTTGCCGGCAGCAACCGGCAGGGGTTCACTTTCTATCCCGTCCGAACAGCGCACCGAAAATGCCGCGGAAGCGCGGTGCAGCAGCCGGGCGGGACGGCTCCGCACGCTGAGCCTTGGCCGGTGCAGCTTTCTGGGCCGGGGCGGCAGGCTTGGCGGGGGTATCCCAGCCGTGCTGGAAATAGCCGTACATCGCCATCTGGCTGTCCACCGGCGGCTTGCCCTCCTCCGGCTTGACCTTGACATAACTGCCGTCTGGCATCATGACCCGGGCGTTGACGGTATCCCGCAGCTGCAGCTCCAGAATGCCGTACAGCTGTTTGGCGATGACGGGGTCGTCAATGCGGACGCCCACCTCTACCCGGCGCTCGGTGTTGCGGGTCAGGAAGTCGCCGGAGGCAATGTAAATGTGCATGCTCTCCCCCTGACCGAAACAGTAAATGCGGGAATGCTCCAGATACCGGCCGACCAGGCTGCGGATGTGGACATTCTCGGTCTTGCCGGGCACGCCCGCGCGCACACAGCAGATGCCGCGGACGATCATATCCACCCGGACGCCGGCGCAGCTGGCCTCACTGATCTTGGCAATGATCTCAGGGTCGTTGATGGAGTTGTTCTTGAGGATCATGGAGGCGGGCAGCCCGTGCTTGGCCCGGGCGATCTGACGGTCCATCTCGTTCATCAGCACCGACTTGAAGCGCAGAGGCGCAACCAGCATGGTATCGGCCTCGCTGGTCAGGCGCTGGAGAGCCATATTGTTGAACACGGCGCTGGCTTCCTCACCGATCTCCTGATTGGCGGTGATGAAAGACAGGTCGGTGTAGAGCTCGCTGGTCTTTTCGTTGTAGTTGCCGGTGCCGATCTGGGTCAGGTAACGGTATTTGCCGTTCACCTTGCTGGTGATGAGCGTCAGCTTGGAGTGCACCTTGTAGTCGTCAAAGCCGTAGAACACAGTGCAGCCTGCATCCTCCAGCTGTTTGGACCAGTCGATGTTGTTCTGCTCGTCAAAGCGGGCGCGCAGCTCCACCATGGCAACCACCTGCTTGCCGTTTTCGGCGGCGGCGATGAGCGCCTGCACAATCTGGGAGTCGTTGGCCATGCGGTACAGCGTCATCTTGATGGAGACCACATCCGGGTCGGACCCGGCGCTGAGCAGCATCCGGATAAACGGGCGGATGCTCTGGTAGGGGTAGGCGATGAGCACATCCCGGCGCTTGGCTTCCTCGTACAGGTTATAGGTATTGGGGGCCTGGATGGGTTTGGCCGGCGGGTAGAACAGGTCCTGGCGGCCATCGGCGGACATGCGGGAGGTCAGCCGGTACATGCATCCCAGATCCAGCGGCGACACCTGGGCCAGGCAGCGCTCGGAGGGGACCACCAGCTTTTCCCGCAGGAACTTGACGATATCCTGGGGGGCTTCCGGCCAGAACTGCAGCCGGACGGCAGCCAGCTTGCGGCGCTTTTTCAGCAGCTCGCTCATGACATCACGGAAGTCGATGTCGTGGTCCATCATGCCCTCGTCCACCGTAATGTCGGCGTTGCGGGTGACACGGAAGAGGCAGGATTTCTGGACAGTGCTCTTGCCGAACACCATGGGGGCAAAGTGGGCGATCAGTTCCTCCACAAAAGCAAAGCGGGTCTTATCCGCCTCGCGCACAAAGAGCACCCGCTCAAACTGGCTGTTGATGGGGATGATGCCGTAATGCACGCCGTCGGTCTTGCTGACCAGCTGGACGATATAGTAAGTCCCCTTGTTGCGCAGGAAGGGGAACGGATGGCGCTGGTCCACAATCTGCGGGCTGAGAACCGGGAAGATTTCATTCTGGAAGTAGCTCTTCCAGGAATGCTCCTCGTGCTTGGTCAGGTTGTTGAAGTCCACCTTGTAGTAGCCGTTCTGGGCAAGCTGCTCCAGCAGGTGCAGATAGTATTTGTCGCACTTGGCCTGCAGTTCCGCCACCCGCGGCATGATGGCCGCCAGCTGCTGGGAGGCGGTCATGTGGGTCATGTTGTCCAGCTTGTTGTCCTTGAGCAGCGTCTGATCATACAGCGACCCCACGCGCACCATGAAGAACTCATCCAGGTTGCTGCCGAAGATTGCCTCAAACTTGAGACGCTCCCCCAGCGGCACGCTCTTGTCCTTGGCCAGTGCAAGGACACGGCTGTTGAAGTCCAGCCAGCTCAGTTCCCGGTTGATAAAAATCGAATCCATTGACGAATCCAAAGCGGTTCCCTCCCGTTTTAATCTGAAACGCAGACGCGATCTCCCCATTCGTCCACCATCCGCTGGGAGATGCCGCTGATGTCCACCAGCTGCTGCACCGTGTCAAACCCGCCGAGCTCTTCCCGGTATTCCAGGATGGCACGGCCTTTTGCCTCCCCGATGCCGGGCAGGGTCATCAGTTCTTCCAGCGTTGCGGTATTGAGATTGACGGTCTCCTCCGGCCCGGAGGCGGAGGACGGTTCCGGTTGTTCCGCCTGCGCAGTTGCCTCCGCAAGAAGGTTTGTCCCCCACGGGGCATACCACGGCTGCCATACCGGCGCAATGAGAAACAGGGCGCCGATCCAGATGGCAGCCAGGGCTGCAAGCGTTGCCGGAAGCAGGATGCGGGCTTCTTTTGCCCACCGCATACATACCGCCCCCAGCACAACCGGATATTATTTTGATTATACCACGGCATTCCATTTTTTTCATCCGCCGCGCGAAGATTTTACCGTAATTTTATGAAAATTTGTCTGCCGGGTCCGTGTGCTTTCCGTTGCCTTGCGTTTGATTGCACAGTCTGTTAAAATCGATATGAAGCTCACCGCCTGCGTCCGGCCGCTGTCAGCCGCCGCATCCGGCTTATTTCAGACAAAGGAAGTGCTTTTTTATGCCGTATGATTTCACCACCATGCTGTCCCGCGAGGGGCAGGATGCCATTGCGGTGGAGAGAATTCCCATCCCCGACGCTGAGATCGCGGATGGGTTTTCCCGCATTCCCATGTGGGTGGCGGACATGAATTTTGCCACCGTTTCCACCATCACCGAGGCCATCGTCCGCCGGGCACAGCACCCGGCCTTCGGGTACTTTTCCCCTTCCCAGGAATACTATGACGCCATCATCCGCTGGCAGTCGGAACGCAACGGAGTGCAGGGTCTGGAAAAGGACAACATCGGGTATGAAAACGGCGTTCTGGGCGGCGTTGCCACCGCCCTGCGGGTGCTGTGCTCCGCCGGGGACTCGGTGCTGGTGCACTCCCCCACCTACATCGGCTTTACCGGTGTGCTGAAAAACAACGGCTACAACATCGTGGCCAGTCCCCTCTATCGGGACGCGGACGGCGTCTGGCGCATGGACTACGAGGACATGGACCGCAAGCTGAAAGAAAACCACATCCACGCTGCCATCCTCTGCACGCCCCACAATCCCTGCGGCCGTGTCTGGACCCGGGAGGAGCTGGAAAAGGCCATGGAGGTCTACCGCCGCAACGACGTGGTCGTCATTTCCGACGAGATCTGGTCCGACCTGACCCTGCCCGGCCACAAGCACATTCCCACCCAGTCGGTCAGCGAGGACGCCCGCAACCGCACCATCGCCCTGTATGCCCCTTCCAAGACCTTCAATCTGGCGGGGCTGGTGGGCAGCTATCACATCGTCTACAACAAGACGCTGCGGGAGCGTCTGGACAAGGACGCCTCCCTGTCCCACTACAATTCTATGAACGTGCTGTGGATGCATGCCCTGACCGGCGCCTACACCCCCGAGGGCGCCGCCTGGGTGGATGAACTGCGCGAGGTCCTGGGCGAGAACGTCCGCTACGCCTGCGATTACATTACCGAACATTTTGACGGTGTGACCCTGGCGCAGCCGGAAGGCACCTACATGCTGTTCCTGGATTGCAGCGGCTGGTGTGCCAAGCATGGCAAGACTCTGGACGAGCTGCTCCGGGCCGGTGTGCGCGTGGGCGTCATCTGGCAGGACGGACGGCCCTTCCACGGGGAATGCGCCATCCGCATGAATCTGGCTGTGCCCACCGCCGTCGTCAAGGAAGCCTTTGACCGGCTGGACAAATACGTATTCAACGCCTGATCCCATCCATCACAAAAGCTACCCCGGCCGCGCGTCGTCTGAGCGCTGCCGGGGCGTTTTTGTTGTCCGGGCGGCTCAGCCCGGCAGGGATTTTCCCTCTGCTCTTGCAAATGCGAGGAGATATCGCGGGCCGCATCCTGGTGCATACAGAAAAATGCCGCGGAAGGAATGCTCCTTCCGCGGCATTGGTTTTGTAAGTTGGAATCAGATGGAGATGGAGTTGGCGACTTCCAGCATATCCATGTCGATGGTCTTGTGCATGGACAGAGCCACATTGACATCGTAGTCAACGATCTTGTCGCCGGACATGGCAACCACACGGTTGTAAATGCCCTTGTCCAGCAGATCAATGGCGTGATAGCCCATCAGAGAGGCGTTGACACGGTCACGGACCGTGGGAGAACCGCCGCGCTGGATATGGCCCAGAACGGTAGCACGGGAATCAACACCGGTGGCAGCCTGGATCTGGTTGGCCAGCTCCTGGGCGCTGATGACGCCCTCGGAGACGATGACAATGAAGTGCTTCTTGCCGGTGACCTGGGTCTGGCGCATACGGGTCAGGATGTCGCGCTCGAAGTCGAAGGGACGCTCGGGCAGAAGGACTGCCAGTGCGCCGGTGGCGATGCCCACGTTGAGGGCAATATAGCCGGCGTGGTGGCCCATGACCTCGACAACGCTGCAGCGGTCGTGGCTCTGGGTGGTGTCGCGCAGCTTGTCGATGGCCTCGACTGCCGTGTTCATGGCGGTGTCGTAGCCGATGGTGTACTCACTGCAGGCGATGTCGTTATCGATAGTGCCGGGGATGCCGATGCAGGGAATGCCCTGATTGGCCAGCGCACGGGCGCCCATGAAGGAACCGTCGCCGCCGATGACGACCAGAGCGTCGATCCCCAGCTCTTTGCAGCGGGCGAGGGCCTTGGCCTGACCTTCCTGGGTCTTGAACTCGAGGCAACGGGCGGTGTACAGGATGGTGCCGCCGCGATGGATGATCTCAGAAACGCTGCGGACGTTCATCTCGTAGCACTCGCCGTTGATGAGGCCGTTGTAACCGCGCTGAATGCCCATCATGCGGTAGCCTTTGGTAATGCCGGTACGCACAATCGCGCGGACCGCTGCGTTCATGCCGGGAGCGTCGCCGCCGCTGGTCAGAACACCAATCGTTTTAATTTCCTTTGCCATAAGAGTTGCCCCTCCATTTCAGGAAACAGTAAATCAAATTTTTCACAACCTCATTATACCACAGCACGGCAGAACAGATTATGGACGATTCTTGCAAAAGTCATGGATTTATTTTGCAGTCTGCTCTTTTACATGGTCTTTTCCCAGAATCCGCTCCAGTTCCGCGCGCAAGTAGGGGTGATCAAGGGCCCACATGCTCTGCGGAGCCCTCATCCGCTGGCCGGTATCCTCAAACTTGAAGTACACCGGCGTTGGACCGTCAAAAATATTGCGCAGCAGGTTTTCCACCGCGTGCATTTCCCTGCTCTGCATGGACGGCACCAGAAGCCACAGGCTTGCCACCTTCTTCGGCACCTGCCGGGCCTGGCCCAGGGCAGCGGCCCGGTTTTCGCCAAAAGTATGATCCGCGTCGTAGCCGTCGATGGGGCGTACCCCTTCTACAAGCAGGCGGGTGCCCTCGTCCTCCTTGTAGGAGACGCGGCCGCTGGTGACAATGACCGCGTTCTCCTGCAGATAGGCTCGGCACTCGGCAAACACCTTGGGGAAGACCAGCATTTCCATGGTGCCGGTCAGATCCTCGATGGTGGTGAATGCCATGAGGGTGTTGGACCGGGTGGTCATGACCTTGTTCTTGACCACCGTGCACAGGATGGTCACGTGCTGATTATCGAAGTTTTTGGCTTCCTCCCCGCAGAGCTGGGCCACCGTGCAGGTGGAAATCTTGCTGATCTGCTCCCGGTAGGCGTCCAGCGGGTGGCCGGACAGGTAGAGGCCGGAGACCTCCTTCTCCATCTGGAGCAGCTCGGCAGTGGAATACTCCGCCATGGGCGGGACCTTGTAGTCGTTGTTCTGGGGGGCACTCGCCTCCCCTGCCATGACGCTGAACAGGTCCATCTGGCCTTCCAGATTGTGCCGCTGCTCATTCTCGATGCTCTTGAGGATGGGCTCCACCCTCTCCAGCATGCCCCGCCGGGAGGGTTCCAATCCGTCGAAGGCGCCCGCGCGGATCATGCTCTCCACCGCCCGGCGGTTGAGTTCGTTGCCGTACAGCCGCTTGCAGAAGTCATACAGCCCCCGGAAGGGACGCTCCTCCCGCTTGGCCACCACCGCATCAATCAGGTTGCGGCCCACGTTCTTCACCGCGTTGAGGCCGAAGCGGATGGAGTCGCCGTCCACCGTAAACCCGCCGCGGGAGACGTTGATGTCCGGCGGCAGCACCTTGATGCCCAGGCGCTGGCATTCGGTGGAATACTCGATGACCTTGGAGGTGTTGTCCAGCACGCTGGTCAGCAGGGCCGCCATGAACTCCTTGGGATAGTGGCACTTGAGATAGGCGGTCTGGAACGCCACATAGGCATAACAGGCCGCGTGGGATTTGTTGAATGCATAGGAGGCGAAGCTGCTCATGTCATCGTAGATCTCATTGGCAGCCTGCTCCGGAATTCCGTTGTTGACACAGCCGGGGCATTCGTGACCGGGATCGGTGCAGCCATGGACAAAATGGTCGCGCTCGGCCTCCATGACCTTGTGCTTCTTTTTGCTCATGGCGCGGCGGACGTTATCCGCCTGGCCGTAGCTGAAGCCCGCCAGTTCCCGGCAGATCTGCATGACCTGCTCCTGATAGACGATACACCCGTTGGTGACGTCCAGGATATGGGCCAGCTGAGGCGTCTTGTAGCTGATCTTGTCCGGTTCCCGGCGGTTACGCAGGTAGGTGGGGATGGAATCCATGGGGCCGGGACGGTAGAGGGAGATGAGAGCGATGACATCTTCCAGGTTGCGGGGGCGCAGGCCCATGAGGACCTGACGCATGCCGGTGGATTCCAGCTGAAACACGCCTTCCGTCTCGCCGTTGGTGAGCATGGCGTAGGTGGGCTGATCGTCGTAGTCGATCTTGGACACCGCGAAGTCGGGAGTATGCCGCTGGACCGCCACCTCGGTATCGTGGATGACCGTGAGAGTGCGCAGGCCCAGGAAATCCATCTTGAGCAGGCCCAGGCGCTCGATCTCGGTCATGTTGAACTGGGTGACGGGCAGACCGTCGTTGGTGGCCAGAGGCACATACTCAGTGGCGGCGTCCCGGGTGATGACGACGCCCGCCGCGTGGGTGGAGGCATGGCGGGGCATGCCCTCCACGGCGATGGCGGTGTCGATGAGCTCGTGGATCTTGCCGTCGGTATCATACAGTGTTTTCAGGTCGGGCGAGACTTCCAGGGCGTGGTGGAGGGTCATTTTGAGCTCCATGGGGATGAGCTTGGCCACCTTGTCCACATCCTGATAGGGCAGGCCCATGACACGGCCCACGTCGCGCACCGCATTGCGGGCCGCCATGGTGCCGAAGGTCACGATCTGAGCCACATGGTCCCGGCCGTACTTTTCGTTGACGTAGTCGATGACCTCCTGGCGGCGCTCATAGCAGAAGTCCACGTCAAAGTCGGGCATGGAGACTCGCTCGGGGTTGAGGAACCGTTCGAAGATCAGATTGTAGCGGATGGGGTCGATGTCGGTGATGCCCACGCAGTAGGCCGCCAGACTGCCCGCGCCGGAACCGCGTCCCGGCCCCACCGGGATGCCCTTGCTCTTGGCGTAATTGATGAAGTCGAAAACGATGAGATAGTAATTGGTATAGCCCATCGTCTTGATGACGTTGATCTCGTATTCCAGGCGCTCCCGCAGCTCATCGGTGACCTTGCCGGGATAGCGGCGTTCCAGGCCCTCCCTGCAGAGCTTCTCGAAGTAATCCTGGTTTTCCATGCCGCCGGGGGCTTTGAAGTAGGGCAGCTTGGTCTGGCCGAACTCAAAGTGGAAGTTGCACATCTCGGCGATGCGGTTGGTGTTCTCACAGGCGTCGGGGGCCATGGAGAAGAGATCGTACATCTCGTCGGTGCTCTTGAGGTAGAACTCGTCGGTCTGGAACTCCATCCGGTCGATATCGGCGATGGTCTTGCCCGTCTGGATGCAGAGAAGAATGCTCTGCATCTTGGCGTCCTCTTTGCGGATGTAGTGGGCGTCGTTGGTCGCCACCAGAGGGATGCCCGTCTCCCGCGCCAGCCGGATGAGCTGGGGCAGGACGACCCGATCCTCCTCCAGGCCGTGATCCTGCAATTCAATATAGTAATTGCCCTGTCCGAACAGGTCGTTATAGTACAGTGCCGTCTGCTTGGCCCGCTGGTAATCCCCTGCCAGGATGGCCTGGGGGATCTCCCCCGCCAGGCAGGCAGACAGGCAGATCAGACCCTCGTGGTACTGCTCCAGCAGCTGCTTGTCGATGCGGGGCTTGGAGTAAAAGCCTTCCAGGAAACCGGCGGATACCATCTTGATGAGGTTTTTGTAGCCGGTTTCATCCTTGCACAGCAGAATCAGGTGGTTGTTGCCGTCCACCCGGTTGACCTTGTCAAAGCGGGTGCGGGTGGCCACATAGACCTCGCAGCCGATGATGGGCTTGATGCCCGCCGCCACCGCCGCGTCGTAAAACTGCACGCAACCGTACATGACGCCGTGGTCGGTGATGGCGATGGCCGTCTGCCCCATCTCCTTGAGACGGTCAAACATCCTGTCGATGCGGCAGGCACCGTCCAGCAGGCTGTACTCGGTGTGCACATGAAGATGGGTGAATTGTCGTTTTGTTTCCGTCATTGCTTAACCTTTTTCCGTTGACTGCCGGGCCGCCTTGCCTGCGGCCTCCAGGCGGCGGGCAGCCTCCTGGATACGTTTGAATCGGTGGGAAAGTCCCGCCTTGCTGACCGGCGGGTCAAACTTCTCGGCCAGACGGGCCAGGGTCAGGTCGGGATATTCCATCCGCAGGCGGGCGGTCTCCCGCAGGGGCTCGGGCAGGGTCTCCAGAGCGCCGGCCTCCTCCAGCGTGCGGATGGCCATCTGTACCTGCACCGCGGCCTGGACGCTCTTGCCCAGGTTGGCCGTCTCACAGTTGGAAAGGCGGTTGGTGCGGTTGCGCATATCGTTGTACATGCGCTGTTCCATGACGCGCATGGCCGCGCCCCCCGCCCCCATGAAGGTCAGCAGGTCCTCGATCTGGTCGCTGGCTTTGATGTATACCACATTGGCCCCCTTGCGCAGGGTGCGGTGGGGGCGGAAATCATGCTCCGACAGAATTGCCTCCAGCTGGCGGGACACATGGTACCGGGTGGAGAGGAATTCCAGGGTATAGCCCTTTTCCGGGTCGGTAGCGGTGCCGCAGCACAGAAAGGCCGTGGACAGAAAATGGGACACGCAGTCCCGGCAGACAAAGCAGTCGGGGCGGATGCGCAGGGCAGGCTCCCGGCCGGTATGGCCGAAGAGTTCCAGCATCTTCCGGACTTCCTCCGGGTCCTTGACCGAGAACTCATACACCGTGCCGGAGGACCGCTCCTTGGGCAGGACGGTGCCCCGGATGCCGCAGCGCTCATACAGCTTGCGGGCCAGATTGGCAATGCCTTCGTGCTCGGTCTGGAGCACAACGCCGTGATCGTCAAAATATTTGCCGAAGCAGGCCACCGCATAGGCAGCAGCCTGGGTACAGCAGGGCCGCTGGATCTTGCGGCGGAGGATCTCATTTTTGACATCCTGAGAAAAACTCAAACGGGGGGTCCCTCCTGTCTTAATGGTCACAGTTCCCGGTCAGACATTGCGCCGCGCGTCGCGGTGCTGTACCGACGGGGTGTAGCCCAGCTTCTGGCAATACTCGCCGAGCAGGCGGGCGAAGGTGATGGACCGGTGCTTGCCGCCGGTGCATCCGACGGCAATGACCAGCTGGCTCTTGCCCTCCTTCACATAGAGGGGCAGAGCATATTCCAGCAGGCTTTCCAGCCTGCGGAGAAATTCCTGGGATTCGGGGGCTTTCATGACGTAATCGACCACTGCCTGATCCAGGCCGGTGAGGTTCTTCAGTTCCGGCACATAGAAGGGGTTGGGCAGGCAGCGCACGTCAAAGACGATGTCCGCCTCCTGGGGCAGGCCGTACTTGAAACCGAAGGACATGATGGTCAGCGCCATGGCGTTCTCCCCACGGCTGAGGAAAAGGCTGCAGACCCGCTCCCGGTTCTGGGCCGCGGAGAGCAGCGAGGTATCGATGACATACTTGGCCCGCTCCCGGAGCGGCTTCAGTACCTCCCGTTCCCGGGTGATGGCTTCCTGGATGGGCAGCCCGTCACTGAGGGAGAAGGGATGCTGACGGCGGGTCTCCTTGTAGCGGCGGCGGATGACGGTATCGGCGGCATCGAGGAAGAGGATTTCGTAATCCACCTTTTTCTCATCCAGAGCGGCAAGGGCTTCATCCACATCCTGCACGGTGCGCAGGCCGCGGATATCCAGCACCACCGCCACCCGGTCCAGCTGGTTTTCGCCCTGGCGGGCAAAGTCCACCAGACGGGACACCAGCCCCGCCGGAAGATTGTCGATGCAGAAAAATCCGATATCCTCCAGGGCGTTGACCGCCATGGATTTGCCCGCCCCGGACAGGCCCGTCACAACCAAAAGTTTCATTGCTGTTCTCTCCGCCTTATGTGTTTTGCCGGGTACACCGGGCGGGACGCGCCGCCCGCCTCAGCGGACGACGCGGATCTCCCGCGAAAGATGATAGCCGGTCTTTTCCTCCACAATTTTCTGGATCTCGTCGGTCAGTTGGATGACATCGGCGCAGGTCGCACCGCCGGTATTGACCACAAATCCGCAGTGTTTGGTGCTGACCGCCGCGCCGCCCACCGCAAAGCCCCGCAGGCCCGACTGCTCGATGAGCTGGCCGGCAAAGGCGCCCTCGGGACGCTTGAAGGTACTGCCTGCGGAAGGCATTTCCAGCGGCTGTTTTTCCCGGCGGCGGGCCATGAGTTCCTGCATGCGGGCTTCAATGGCCTGGGGATCGCCGGGCTGCAGCTGGAAGGTTGCCTCCAGAATGCAGCCGCCATCGGTCTCAAACCGGCTGGTGCGGTAGCCCAGGGCTAGCTCTTCCACCGGCAGGGTCTCCAGGTGCAGGTCGCTGTCCAGGAAGGTCACCCGGCTGAGGACCTGTTTCAGCTCTCCGCCGTAGGCGCCGGCGTTCATATACACCGCGCCGCCCACCGTGCCGGGAATGCCGTAGGCAAATTCCAGCCCGGTCAGGCCAGCTTTTTGTGCTTCGCGGCAGACTGCCGCCAGGGATGCGCCTGCCGCCGCGCTGACTGTCGTTCCGGTGACGGTAATGGGCGTTCTGAGGTCCACTGTGCAGATGACCGCACCGTCAAAGCCCTCGTCGGCAAACAGCGTATTGGAGCCGTTGCCCAGAAGATAGGTCCGCACACCGTATTCCCGGCAGAGCTCCGCCGTGCGCAGCAGCTGCGCCGGGGTCTCGGGCAGGCAGAACACTGCCGCCGGACCGCCGATGCGGAATGTGGTGTGCCGGCTGAGGGGCTCCTGCTCCAAAAACGGGATCTGCTGTCCCTGCAACGCCCCGATCAAGGCTGAGATGTCCGCCATAGGTTTCCTCCCATTGTCCGCCATGCTTGCCGGAAAATCCGTCCGGCACCCTTTTCTCAGATCGAATCCGCCAGTGCTGCCGCGCCGATGACGCCGGCGTCGTTGCGCAGCACACAGGCCTTGATTTCGGGGCACTTGCCCGTAGTGATATTATGCGTCTCTTTTTCCACATAGGCACGGACGGGTGCCAGCAGGACTTCACCCTGGTTGGACACGCCGCCGCCGATGCAGACCACTTCCGGCTCAAAAGTGTTGACCACGTTGGCCACGCCGCAGCCCACATAGTCCATCCAGGTGGCCAGGACTTTCTTGGCGATCTCGTCGCCCTGCTCCGCTGCATCAAAGGCCGTCTTGGCGTTGACGTGGTCCAGGTCGCCGGCGATCTTCCACATGATGCTGTCGGGGGCGTCCTTCATGGCCTCGCGGGTGTCGTCGCTCAAAGCGCGGGCGGAGGCGTAGCGCTCCCAGCAGCCCTTGCGTCCGCAGTTGCACTGACGGCCGCCCATCACAATGACAGTATGGCCCATCTCACCTGCGGCAAAGTTGAATCCGCGCAGGATCTTGCCGTTCAGGATGATGCCGCTGCCGATGCCGGTGCCCAGCGTGATGATGACGGCGTCACGATAGCCCTTGGCGCCGCCTGCAATGTACTCGCCGAATGCCGCGGCATTGGCGTCGTTTTCCACATAGACCTTGCAGCCCAGGAGCTTCTCCATATCGGAGCCCAGGTTCCAGTCATAGTAGTTGAAGTTGGTGTTGTAGCCCACAAAGCCGGTGGTGAAATTCACGCTGCCGGGGGTGCCGATGCCCACATAGGAGACCTGCTCAAAGGGGACCTTGTTCTCCTTGGCAACGGTGCGGCACAGCTTGGCCAGGGCTTCCTCCAGCTCCTTTGCGGGGCGGGGCAGGCGGGTGGCCCAGGTGATCTTGCCCACGATCTCGTAGTTTTCGTCCACAAGGCCCGCCGTCATGGTGGTGCCGCCCAGATCGATACCGATAGTATATTTGCTCATTGTAACAGTCCTCCTATTTCCTCCGCAGATGCCCTGCGGTGCAATGCTAAGGTTTTGACGAGAGCCTCACACGAGGCATTCACGACCAGCTCGGGGGGATAGTCCACTTCTTCCAGAAGCGCCACCAGCGGCTGCATGTTTCCCCGCAGCTGGCGGGTGCTGTGAGCGTCGGTGTCCAGCGAGATGCGGCAGCCGTTTTTCAGGCAGGCACGCACCAGGGCGCGCATATTGGGGATGCCGTCCTTGCGGACATGGAAGGAATTTCCGTTGAGCTCCACGACCTTGTTGTTTGCCGCAAATGCCTTGGTGACCAGGTCATAATCATAGCGGTAATTCTGCTGCTCCGAATGCCCGATGCAGTCGACAGCGGGGTTTTCGGCCACCGCAAGCCAGAGGCGGGTGGCCTCCTTCTCGGTGAGCAGCCCCGGCAGGCAGGCACTGTGGATGGACGCCACCACCCAGTCCATGCCCTGCAAAAGGCTCTGGGGCAGGTCCAGCCCGCCGTGGGTGTCCATGACGTTGACCTCGGCGCCGTAGAGCATGACCACATCGCCGATCTTCCGGTCCAGGGCCGAGAAGTTCTGGAAATGCCAGATATGCGGCGCATCGGGCATGGCGGGGGCATGGTCGGTCACGGCCAGGGCACGGTAGCCCAGGCGGTTTGCCTCCGCGGCCATCTCCTCCAGGGTGTGATAGGCGTGGGTGGCGCTGAGGGTGTGGGTGTGCAGGTCTGCAATGATGGGATTCATGAAGTGTGTGACTCTCCTTCTGCTGCGCGGGTCGCGCGGCAATGCTTAGAAATCGTTTTCCAGGCCCAGATGTCTGAGCAGTTCACGGGCCGCATTATAGCCCATCTCCTTGGAGCGGTTGTTCATGGCAGCCGTCTCCAGTATGACCGCCAGGTTACGGCCGGGCATGACGGGGATGACCATGCTGGGCACCTTGACCCCCAGAATGTCATACGTCTGGGTCTCCAGGCCGGTGCGGTCATAATTTTTGGTGCGGTCCCAGGGCTCCAGCTCCACGACGATCTCCACCTCGACGCTGTTCTTGACGGAGCCGATGCCGAACAGGCGCGCCACATTGATGATGCCGATGCCCCGCAGTTCAATGAAGTGCCGGATGTTCTCCGGGGCGGAACCCATGATCTTGTGGGAAGAAACGCGGCGCAGTTCCACCGCATCGTCGGCAATCAGGCGATGTCCCCGCTTGACCAGCTCAATGGCGGTCTCGCTCTTGCCCACACCGGAATCGCCCATGATGAGGATGCCCTCGCCGTAGACCTCCACAAGAACGCCGTGGCGGGTGATGCGGGGGGCCAGCTCGGTGTTGAGGGTGGTGATCATGCTGCTCATCAGGGGGGAGGTCATCTCAGAGGAGAGCAGCAGCGCCACGCCGTACTGTTTGGCAAACTCCAGCATCTCGGGCAGGGGTTCCATGTCCCGGGAGATGACGACGGCCGGCGGCTGGAAGGAGAAGAGCTTTTCCAGATGGGTGCGGCGGATGTCCGGCTCCAGCTCATTGAGGTAGGACATCTCGGTCAGGCCGATGATCTGGATACGGGCGCTGTCAAAGTACTGATAATATCCCGCCAGCATGATGCCGGGGCGATACACCTCCGCGGCGTACACCTTGATCTCCTTGAGGTCCTTGGGTGTGTATGCGACGGTCAGGCCGGACTCTTCGGCCACTCTGTCCAATGTCACAGAAAATTGCTGTTCTTCCATGCGGTTCGCCCCTTTCGTTTCTGCTCTGGCCGGCAGTTGCCGCGCCAAGCCAGTATATAAAGTTATTATAACTTACCGCCCGATTTTTGTACAGCGATCTTGCACAAAAATCGGGCGGTCAATCTTTTCTGTTTTCCTGAAATCAGCGGGCAAACAACCGTCCTGCCGCGGCGCGAACCCGCACGTCCAGGCGATAAAGACCCCAGGATGCGGCGGCGGTGATGACAAGATACGCCCCGAACAGCAGGGCGGTATCCTTGCGGGTCAGCGCTGCAAGGTCAAATTTCTGGACCATCTGCAAAATAATGAAATGATGGACCAGAAACACCGCATAGGAATACTTGCCCGCCAACGCGCAGGTGCGCTGCAGCCAGGCCGGGGATGCTGCCTTGGGCCAGGCGGAGAGCACCACAAACACGGCAGCGGAGACGACGGCACAGAGAAGCTTTGCATCCAGCGCCGTCACCTTGCTGACTGCCCAGAGCACCGGCCAGACCAGTGCCGCCCCGACAACCACCGGAAGCCGGGGACGCTTTGCCCCCACCACGGTGATGCCGAAGAGGAATTCCAGCAGATGCACGCCGATGAGCTGGGCATCCAGGCCGGAGAAATGCAGAGCAAGGGCCAGCACCAGCGTCACCGCCCAGGTGATCCACTTGTTCTTGCGGATGCCCGTGTAGAGCAGCGGGAACAGGAGATACAAAAACAGGATGCTGCCCAGGAACCACTCGCCCACGCAGGCGAAGTCGGTGTGGACCCAGCCCGCCGCCACGGCGAAGTTGTCCAGCCCCAGCACAGTGAGGATCAGTGTGGGGGTCTTGGCGGCGGAGTAGTACCCCGGCTGGGTAACAAATCGGACGGAAAAGCAGAGGCACCACGCCAGCCAGAACATGGGATAGACCGCATGGGCCCGGCGCTTGTAAAACGCTTTGGCGGAGAAGGGCTCCTTTGCGGTGTAGGCAAGGGCTGCCCCCGACACGATGAAGAAGAGTGACGAGCCGAAATCACCGAGGTAGATGCCCCCCGGCAATGTACTGGTGAACAGTTTGTGGGGCAGGGTGAAATAACCGGTGACCGTGGCGTTGAAATGGATAATGAGAATACAGACCAGTGCCAGGGTGCGGACAAGATCGAGGTAAAACAGGCGCGGGCGCTTGGACATCAGGCAGTCCCCTTTTCCTTGGTTAGTGTTTGCCGCGCAGACGGCGGCGCAGGATGCGGGCCAGGTCTTTGGCGGTTTCCTCGGCATCCTGCCGTGCGCCCAGAGCACAGTCAAGGTGCTCGGGCGCGGCGTGGGCCTGGGCATGGGTGCAGAGCGTCAGGCAGCCGTACCCCGCCTGCTGGGCAGCCAGAGCCAGCAACCACCACCCAGCCGGGCCGTCCAGGGGCGGCAGTCCCTGGGGAAAAGCCTCTCCCCGCAGAAAGACACAGCGTCCCCAGGGCAGCGGCAGGGGCTGCTCGGCAATGGGCGTCTGCCAGCCCAGACGGGCAGCCTCGGCGCGGAGGGCGGGTAGAATCCGCTGCCACTCCCCCGCTCTGGCTGCATACCCCGGGCCGTATGCCGGGGCGGCCGGGGCCGCAATCCCTGCCAGCGGGTGGGCCGCCAGAACAGCGCCCGCCGCGCGGCGGAGCTTTTCGTCCTCCGCCAGCGTGCGGTCCCTGTTCTGGAGATACCAGGCCTCCGGTGTGGCCGGGGCACCGGCAGGCGGATGGTACAGGCAGAGGATCTCCCCCGGGCGGATCTCCGGCGCCGGCTGTCCCGGCTGCCAGAGGGCCAGCCGGACGGGCGGGGTGCCCTCCGGGGTGCTGCTTCCCCCATCGGCAGGCAGCGCGGCGTTCCAGTGGAGGTTCTGCGCCATGGGGGCCAGGGGTTGGGTGCGCAGCAGTGAGCGGATCAGATCGTCCACCGGGTAGTCGGTCTCGGTTTTGAGCCAGTCGTACAGTTCGGCAGCGGCGGTGCCGTCGGTGCGGCGCAGTTCATCCTCATAGGGTGTGAAAAAGCTGCGCCGTTTGAAGAAGGGGCAGTCCCGCCGGGCGACCAGTTCCCGCGGGCAGGCCATGATGGGATTGACAAAGATCGATTTCAGGTCGCCGGTGTCGGCAGATGTATCCCAGCGGTAGCCCAGATCGGCAAAGTAGCGGGTAAAGCGCGCCTCATGCCCTGCCACCGACTGCTCGTAGCTCTGCGGCAGGGGCATGGTCTCCCAGTAGTTCCAGAACTCCCGGGAATGCAACAGCCTTGCCCGGACTGCGATAAAGTGGGACTGGATGTGCTCGGGCACCTCGCCGTATTCCGTCCGGAAGCGGCGGCTCTTCATGGCATAGTGCCGAGTCAGGCCCCAGAAATCCAGCTCAGGGCGGGCGTCCATCTTTTCAAACAGCGCCCGCAGCGGCGTGACCGGCCCGGCCAGGGTGTAATTCATGAGGATCAGCTCCTCAATGCCGTCCAGCCCCTGCCTTTTGAGCTGCATCAGGGCATCCCGGTAGGCGCCCACATCAAAGCCGGTGTTTTCCCGCTCGAGAAT
Source organism: uncultured Gemmiger sp. (assembly GCA_944388125.1). Classification (GTDB taxonomy): domain Bacteria; phylum Bacillota; class Clostridia; order Oscillospirales; family Ruminococcaceae; genus Gemmiger. The sequence continues at coordinate 44,684 of CALXHO010000005.1, forward strand.
CTGTACCTCCAGCGCCTCCACCGCCTTGCGGGAGGCGGCGTTGAGTCTGCCGTTTGTCACAAACAGCAGCCCGCCGCACTGGGCGCGCATGGCACGCACGGCAAACAGGCAGGCGTTGTCCGCCTGCCCGTTGAGATCATAATGAAAGTAGATGACAAAACGTCCGGACATCTGTCTTCCCCCTGTGGGACGTCAGTCCTCGTAGCTGTCGAGATGGGGGCCGAACACCGCGCGCTTGACGCCCATCATCCGGTTGTAGGCTGACTCCGGCATGCGGTCCCGCAGCCAGTTGCGGGCACGGCGGCGCTTGGTGTTGGCATAGGATCCGTAGACCTTGAGGCCGAAATGCCGCTTGGCCGCAAAGATGGAGATGGCGCGGGACGCCCCCCAGAAGGTGGTGCAGTCCATGATGCGGGCCAGCGGACGGATCATCCCGATGGCATAGGCCTGCATGGTATCGCTGTGCTGCACGGCAAAGACCGAACTCATGACAACGGCGGGATAGTACCCCGCCCCCTGCGCCACAAAAGGATAGATGCGCTCGATGGCATGGCTGATGGTGCCGTCCGGGGCCAGGGGCTCGGGCGGGAAATCATCGTGGTGCCATTCCCGGTCAAACAGCGGGCGCAGGGCCTTGACCCGGAACCAGAACACGCTGCCGAAGGGGGCGATGGGTGATTTTTCCCCCGAGATGGGCACGTCGGTGCCCAGTTTTTTCATCAGGGCCTTGGTGTTGTCAAAGTTGGGGCCCCAGCCGCCGGAGCACATATTGAGAAAATAGGCACCGTGGGTCGGGAAGGGCGGGCAGAGAATGCCCAGGAAGGGGTCCTTCTCAAACTCGGTCAGGACGTTGAGGACATGGTCCTTGCTGCGGCAGATATTCTCATTGCAGACATAGCCGAAGCTGGCGCCCACGCTGCCGGGCTTGGTCTGGATCGCCTTTTTGTCGTGCATGAAGCAGGCGTAGTCGTAATCCTTGAGCTCCGGCGCCAAATCGCACAGGAAAGCAGCCACATCCCGGCCGCGGTTTTCCACCACCTTGACGGTGACGCTGTGCACCGGCAGATCGGCAAAGCAGGCCTCGATGGCGGCCTTCTTCTCCTCGGTGTTGGTGGAGACGAAAATGTCGGTCTCCGGCGGCATCTTGGCGGCAAATTCCTTGCTCTGGGGCAGCATATCGGGAAAGAACAGGTGCATGGCCAGGGCAATACGGCGGGTCTTGCGGACCTGCTCGGCACACTGGGGGTCCTGCAGCCGCTCGGGGATGATGCGGGTCAGGGCAAGGTCCCGGGTAAAGTCGTGGGGATGCATGGTACGGATCATGTTGCGCCACAAGAGCTCCATCGGATAGTTTGTCTCGTTGCGCAGGTAATCGTACAGTTCCCGGGCGGGCTCGCCGGCCGTATCGTTGAGGTAAGCCTCAAATTCATGCATGAAGCTGCGGCGCTTGAACAGCGGGCACTTTTTGTCCCGCAGCAGCCGCACCGGGCAGACCAGCAGCGGATAATCGGTGAATTCCTTGAGGTCGTCGGTCTTGACGTAGACATCCCACTTGAACCCCTTGTCGGCAAACAGTTTGGTGAACACTGACTCATACCGCTGCACCGAGTCCATATAGCCCTGGATCATGGGCATGGTATCCCAGTAATTCTGCAGCTCAGAACTCTGGATAAACCGCTTGCGGTAGACAATGAAATGGGACTGGATATGCACCGGCAGATGATCGTACAGGTGCTTGCCCTTGAAAGGATTTCCCTCGGCGCCGTGATGGATGGTCAGGCCCCAGAAATCCAGGTCGGGGTTCTTGGCCATCTCCTCAAACATCTCGGCCAGAGGGCGCACCGGGCCCATGAGGGTGGAGTTGGTCATGACCACCTCATCAAATTCGGACAGCTTTTCCCAGCCGTAGGAGTCGATGGCCGTCTTGTAGGCCCAGACATCCAGGCCCTTGTTCTCCCGTACGATAATGTTCTGAGTGAACTGCTCAAAGGCGGCGCGGCCCTGTTTGCTCAGCTTGCCGTTGACGACCACCACCAGCTCGGACAGATTCTTGCAAAGATCTGCCAGGTAGTAGGTCAGAAAATCATCGACATAGCCGTTTTTTTCATAGAAGAAGAAGATTCCCAGTCGTTTCATACAGTCTCCTCGTTGGTCTGCGCGTCCTTCAGGATACTTTCGATGCGGGAGGGGTCGCCCCAGACTCCCGGGCTGTCATAGGGACGATCCGGGTAGGCACCGTAATCCAGGCGGATGTGATACCCCTTGTCCCGCAGGAACTGCTCCACGCGGTCGGCCAGGGACATGGGCTTGCCGGTGCATACATTGATGATGCCGTCCACCTTGGTCTGTACGCTGGCCAGCACAATCATGCGGGCCAGGTCATGGATGTCAATGAAATCATACAGGTTCTTGCCGCTGGTGAACGGGAACGTCTTTTTGCCGTCCAGCTCGGCCTGGGTGATCTTGGCAAAGATGGAGCTGCCGTGGGCCTCGTCACCGGTGATATAGTAAGCACGCAGCCAGTGCAGATGGCAGGAGGAATCCTTGAGGGAGAGCATCAGGCTCTGGCGCAGGGCATTCTTGGCGATGCCGTACTGGCTCTGGGGATCGCAGGGGGTGTTTTCGTCAATGGCCCCCTCCCAGTAGCCCACCTCGTGCATGGTGCCCATGACGGTCAGCGCAGGCAGCCCGCCTTTGGCCATATTGTTGAGAAACACCACATGGCTGGACAGGTCCTTCATATGGGAAGGGGCATTGTGGATGAAACCATCCCGCCATGCCATATGAATCAGCACGTCGGGCTCACCCATCTGATGATAAATATCGCGGTTGCCGCTGAAGATGGGCACATCGCAGAACTGCGCGCGCTCATCCACACCTTTGAACGAAAAGTCGGAGGCAATGACCTTGTATCCGCGGTCCAGTGCCTCCTTGACAACGTGGCGACCGATGTAGCCGCCCGCGCCGGTCACAAGAATCGTTTTCATTCTCTATCCTCCCTGTTTGGGAACCATTGGTACAATCCCTGCAGATGCACCGCGTACAAAAAAAGCGCCAGTATCTGCTTCTTATTTTGCCCTTCCACGCGCAAAAAGTCAATTCCTTTGGATGGCAGCGCCTCGTCCAGCGCCTGCCGGAGCGTCCGCCAGCTTTCCCGGCGCACCTTGTGCGGAGCATGGGCGTCCCGGAGCTGGTGCATCAGAAAGGTGATGAGCTCCGCCCTGCGCTCGCTGCGGACGGGATCGCCGTTTTCCGGCGTGCACCAGCGGGCCAGCGCTTCGGCCTCCGCCTGCGCCCACAGAACGGCGGCTTGCACCCGGGCTTCCACCGCCGCCTGAGAAAAGCAGGCCGAGGTGCTGCCCCGGGCCCGCTCATAATGCAGGCAGGCCACCTGCGGCAGGTACACCGCCCGCTCCATCCGGGCATGGAAAGCAGCGTTAAAAACAAAGTCCTCCACGCCCCGGCGGCAGCGGGGATCAAAGCAGAGATTTCCCAGCGCCGCCCGGCGGTAGATGGCATTCCAGACAAACAGCGGTCCCGCCGCACGCAGAAAAGCACCGTAGTCCTGCGGGTTCTCCCCGCGGATCAGACGGCAGGCTTTTCCCGCCGGGTGGCGGAGCTCAGACTCATGGCCGGCGGCATCGCTGCGGAACAGACGGTAGTCCAGCCGGACCAGGTCGGCGTCGTTTTCCTTTGCCGCGGCAAGAGCCGTTGCGAGGAAATCGGGCAGGAATACATCATCGTCATCGCAGAAAGAGACATACTCCCCCACTGCCAGTTCCAGTCCCCGGTTGCGGGCGGCGCAGATGCCGGCATTGGCCTGATGCACCGTCCGCACCCGGCGGTCGGCGGCAGCGGCGGCATCGCAGAGAGCGGCACTGCCGTCGGTGGAGCCGTCATCCACGAGGATCAGTTCCAGGTCCTGCAGCGTCTGGCGCAGCACGCTCTGCACGGCAGCCTCCAGATGGGCCGCCGCGTTATAGACCGGCATGATGACACTGACAGACGCCACAGACTTCACGCATCCTTTCCCGGGGCAGAGCCGCCTTTGAGCAGGCTGTACACCGTATCATAGGGCAGCGGCAGCCGCAAAAGCCGCCGCAAAAATCCGATTTTCCAGCGGGAGGTCCCCAGATCCCGTGCCAGGCGGGCAGGGTCTTTCAAGTAACTGCCCGCAGGCGCCGGGGCCGCCAGCCGAAAGCTGACACCGTCCTCCAGTGTAAAATCCCCAAAGCAGGTCGCCTGCCGCATTTTGGGGCGGCGGGCCATCTGCAAAAAAGGCCGGATGGCCATGTCGGGGGACAGTTCCGTCTCCCCGAGCGGAGAATCCTTCCACTCTTTGGCAAAGCAAAGTACACCCCGCTGCACCGAAAGCAGTTCCGCCGGGGGCGCAGCCTGCTCCCGCACCGGGCTGACGGCATTGCCCGCCTTGTGATACCCCAGTGTCGGGCCGCAGGGCTCCGAGATCAAGTATTCCAGCAGGGGCTGGGACATCCAGAACCACAAAGGCGCCGGTTGGCCGGCAAACAGGCAGACTTCCGCCTGGGAACGGGGCAGGCGCTCAAACAGGCGGCTGTCACAGGCGAGGTACAGCCCATGCAGCGGCACGCCGCAGAGTTCCTGCAGCACCCGCTGGGTGGTGCCCCCGCTGCCGATATCCACCAGCAGGGTGCCCGGGCGGGACAGGTCAAAGTCGCGGAGATAGGTGCGCACATTGGCGGCACTCTCCCGTACGGGCATGCCCGCCGTGCCCCGGCTGAGGGCGGCGATCTTCAGCAGCAGCTGGGTCAGCTCGGCGTCGGCGGGACGGCGGCGCAGGTCAAACATCCGTCGGCCGTCATAGCCGGGCAGCTCTGTCCCGGGGGCAAAGCCGCAGAAGGTCAGAATGTCATCCACCCGCATGACCTGCCGGGGCAGCGTGTCCAGCAGCAGTGTCTGGGCTTCCGGTGTCATGGGACGCATGAGCAGCGCCGGGCAGAGACTGCGCCGGGAAACGCAGAGGTAGCTGGACTCCTGCTCTCCCAGCAGGCGGCAGACCTCCCGCACCAGGTACATATCCCGGGCGAGAAAAACCAGTCTCCCCCGTGGCCGGGCATCCCGATGGGCGCGCAGCCAGCGGGCAAAGGCCAGCACCAGCGGCCCCATCACCGTGTAGCCGAAGGCTTCCTCCGGGTCGTCGAGCATCTGCCCGTGGTTGGCACAGAATGCCGCAAGAGCCCCCTCTGCCCTGTCTGTGGGTTCGGGGAAATAGTCGGGGCGGGGCAGGCGACCGGGCAGCTTGACGCCGCGGATGCCCGCCAGAGCCGCACCCATACAGTCGGCGCGGCGGTCGTCCCCCAAGAACAGGACATCGCGGGGGGAAAGCCCGGTCTTTTCCAGAAACAGCCGGAAAAGCTTGCCGCTGCGCTTCTGCACGCCGTACTCCGACGAGACAAAAAGGCCGTCGGGCTCCTCATAGCCGCAGGCTTCGAGCGTGGCGGCTATGGCCTGGGCGGGCAGGTACATATCGGATATGACATACACCTTCTGCCCCCGCGCCCGGCAGGCACGGTAGAGTGCCTGCACTTTCCGGTCAGGCACCGCCAGTGCGGTTTCGGTGCGGATCTCCGCCTCAGGGTCGAGGCCCTCCAGCTCATGGCGGGAGTAGATCTCCGCCAGTGTCACTTCCCGGGGCACGCAGGCTGCGCGGGCTTCCGCCTCGGCAGCGACACGCCGGGCGGCAAAGCCCTCGGGTGCGGTGCCGTCTGCCTCCATCAAGGCAAACACATCGGTTGGGGCGGCGGCATCCCGGTGGATCAGGGTATCGAACACGTCGAAAGCCACCGCCCGGTAACGGCCGGCAAGCCGGTCAAGATCCTGCATTTCCGAGTTCGCCGTCCTTTCCGTAAACATAAAAATCAGTCTTTCCGGGGTACCGGATGGGCGGATAAAACCGCACCCCCGCCGCAAAGGAGCTCCAGATAATCCCCAGCCGCTTGCCCTTGTCCGGATCTTTGCCCATGAGCACCTGCACAGAATGCCAGGCATCCTTGCACAAAAGCCACAGCCAGCCCACAAGGCCTTCTCCGCGGTAGAGCACCACGTCGTTGCGGTAAAAATACCGGTAGCGGTCCAGGCGGTCGGGGGTGTCCTTTGCAATATTGACCACCGTCTTGTTTTTCATGGCGTGCACCACCCGGCTTTGGGGCACGGTATAGCAGGTCATTTTGCGGGAGATCCGCCGGGTGAATTCCCAGTCATCCGACCAGATGAAGAATTCCGCAATGGGCAGGCCGAACGCCCGCACTGTGTCGGCGCGGAGATACAATGAGACAAAACTTGCCATGACGCTGGGCACCGGAGCGTCGCCATACCCGGTGATATCCTGGTACGGGGTGCGCCGCTGGCGGTTCATGGGCTGGTCGTTGCCCTCCCGGTCCACCGCCCGGGAGGACAGCCAGCCGATGCCATCCCCCAGTTCCCGTTCACAACGCAAAAGCGCCGCCAGAGCACCAGGTTCCGGCAGCGTATCGTCATCCATCAGCCAAAGGCTCTCGTATCCGGCCTCCACCGCCCTCTTGACTCCCAGGGCAAAGCCCCCTGCACCGCCCAGGTTTTCGCCCGGGTTGATGCTTTTCAGGTCAGGGCCGGCCAGCATCCGGAGCAGCTCGTCGGTGCCGTCGGTGCTGGCGTTGTCCACTACAAGGATGTCACAGGCGGCTCCCTGCTGGCCACGCAGGCAGGCAATGCACTGAGTCAGCAGTTCCTTGCGGTTATATGTCACCACCACAGCCGCGATGGATTGCATAGCATATTACTCCTTCTGCTTTTTGGGGAACAGCTTGCGCATCAAAAACGCACTGCCCTTGCGCAGCCAGTGCTGACTCTCCATATATACCACATCCAGTTCCTCATAGGAGATGCGGTTGGTGATGAGCCAGGCGTCCAGCAGGCGCTCGCTGACAAAGCCGAACACCCGCTTGTCGTTGGTGGAATAGTCCGAAATGTCCAGTTCCCGTTCCAGTTCAAACAGAATGTCAAACAGCCAGGTGCTGTAATGTTCCAGCAGTTCTTTGCGCATGACGAACATATTGAAGTGGTGCCCGTGGGTCTTGGACATATACATGTCGTAGGCGGGCAGATACTCGGGGCACTTGCGCTCGATAATGCGGCGGGTGACCGCCAGATCCTGCTGGTGGTGGGCATGGATATACTGGGTATAGTTTGTCTCGATATAATAATGCCGCTGTTTGGGCAGGATGACGTTGGTGTGCTGCAGGATCTCGTTCAGTTCTTCCCCCGAGATGACCCGCTGCTTTTTGGGTGCAAAACGATGGCGGCGGCTGCCGAAATAGCGGCGGTAATGCACGATGCCGATAAAATCCGCATCAATGTTGTGCACCGCCCAGTACAGCCCCGTCAGTTCACAATAATTCCAGTTTTTATCCGAGATATTCTCGCCCGTATCGTCACCGACATAACCAATGTCGGGATGGATGGCATGCCCCATCTGCACCGGCAGGTAAACCGGATCATCCGGCACCCAGTAGGGCTTGTGTGTTGCAATGATGATCTTGGTTTTCAAAGTCTATCCCCGTTTTTTCATGGCAGGCACCGGTCTTGTCCGGTCGGCCCGCTGTGATCGGTATCGCCCACATGCGGGTGCATATGGACAAAACAACACTTATTATGTAAGTATATCGCTTTTTGCGCAGATTACAAGTTACAGATAGACAACAGAGTTGTAAAATCTGCCGCTGGGACGGGAATCAGGACTCGGCACCGTCCTCGGCCTCAAAGCTTTCCTGTTCCTCCAGCAGCTTTTCCCACTCGTCGAACAGCTCCTGCTGGTGGAAACGGGTGTCCTCCAGATCATCGCATTTATCCCGGACTACCAGATGGTCACGCAGTACCTCGGGGTCATTGAGCTCATTTTCCAGCTCGACAATATGGGCCCCCAGCTCCTCGATCTCGGTCTCCACCGCCTTGATGCGGGCGCGGACCTCCGCCCGGCGGCGGCGCTGTTCCTTGCCGTAGGCCTGGCGCTGGGGCTTTTCGGGTTCGGTGCGGGCAGGTGTCTGGGCTGCAGTGTCCTTGTCGCGCAGGGCGGCAAAGTCGCGGTAGAAGGTGGTGTCCCCGCCTTCCAGGTAGAGAATGGGGCAGCCCAGCGTCTGCATGAGGTAGCGGTCATGGGTGACCAGCAGCAGCGTGCCGGTGTAGGACGCCAGGGCCTGGGTCAGGCTTTCCCGGACGTAGATGTCCAGGTGGTTGGTAGGCTCGTCCAGGAACATGAGGTTGGGGCGTTCCAGGGCCAGCTCGGCAAAGCGCAGACGGGCCAGCTCGCCGCCCGAGAGGGAGGCACAGTCCTTGAACACCTCCTCCCCCCGGAAGCCGAACCGCGCCAGATGGCTGCGGACTTCCAGCTCGGTGAAGCGGGGGTACTTGTCCCAGATGGCGTCGATGACACGGCCGATCCGCCGTGCCTGCTGCTGTGTGAAGATACCGGTGCGGGCGCCGCCGCCCAGACGGACCATGCCGCTGGAAGGCCGGCGCTTGCCGTCCAGCACCTGCAAGAGAGTGGACTTGCCGGTGCCGTTGGGCCCCGCAATGACCAGCTTGTCCCCCCGGTGGACCACATAGTTGAGGTCCTTGACCAGAGTGCGCTCCCCGATGCGGATATTGATGTCCTTCATGGTGACAAGCTCGTCGTAGGGCTCAATATCGTACTCAAAGCGGAAGTTGAGATCCCGGGCCTCGTTGACGGGGGCGGCGGTGATCTCCAGCTTTTCCAGCTGTTTGCGGCGGCTCTGGGCCATCTTGGTGGTGGAGGCCCGCACCAGGTTGCGGTCAATATAGTCCTGCAGTTTGGCGGCCTTTTCCATGTCGGCGTCATGCTGTTTCTGGCGGCGCTCGTCGGCGGCCTGACGCTGGGGCAGGTAGGCCGAATAGTTGCCCCGGTAGACCTGGATGGTCTTTTCCCGCAGTTCCCAGATCTTGGTACAGACTGCATCCAGGAAATAGCGGTCATGGCTGACCACCAATACAGCGCCGCGGCAGGTCTTGAGGTAGGTTTCCAGCCATGCCATGGTCTCGATGTCCAGGTGGTTGGTGGGCTCGTCCAGGATCAGGATATCCGGCTGGCGCAGCAGCAAGCCTGCCAGGCGCAGGCGGGTCTGCTCCCCGCCCGAGAGCACCCCGGCCTTTTTCTGCCAGGTGTCCGCGGGGAAACCCATGCCGTTGAGCATCTTGCGGATCTGGGTGTCCATGTTGTAGGCATCCATGGCGTCAATGACGGCGGTGCAGTGTTCCATCTCGGCCTCAATCCCCGGGTCGCCCGGATTGGCTGCCAGCTGCTTTTGCAGCGTTTCCAGCTTTGCCATGGCATCCAGCGCCGGACGGAAAGACTCCTTTGCCGTGTCATAGACGGTGGCCGCGGGGTCCAGGTGGGCGGTCTGTTCCAAGTAACCGCAGGTTGCCCCCGCGGCAAAGTCGGCGCTGCCCGCATCGGGCTGGCTCTGGCCGCAAAGGATGCGCAAGAGCGTTGTCTTGCCAGTGCCGTTGGCTCCGATGATGCCGATGCGGTCGCCTTTCTCTACACTGGCGGTCACATCGCGCAGTACTTCATGTTCGCCAAAGCTCTTTCCCAGGCTTTGTAATTCGATGAGCATAGCTTCTCTTTCTCCATCCCTCTTCACGGTGCGTTGTCAGGCCAAAATTGTGCCGCTGCACACATGGATGCAGCGGCACAGTGCGGGACCTGCCGCCCGTTGGTTACAGGTCGTTCTGATGGCGGCGGTTGCGCACGCCGATATTTTCCAGTTCTTCCGGTTCCATCACAATGCGGTAGAGCTCCTCATAGGAACCGATGGTGTACTTGGGGTGAATGTCGGTATCGTTTTCGCTGCCGGTAAAGTTGACCCAGCAGGTATCCAGCCCCGCATTGATGCCGCCCTTGATGTCGGCGTGAAGGTCATCCCCCACCACCAGCACCCGGCTGCGGTTGGTGATGCCCAGATCTTTCAGCACCAGATCGAACAGCTTGGCCGAGGGCTTTGCCGCTCCCAGGTGTTCCGAGATATAGATGCCGTCCATATAGCGGTCGATGCCGGATGCCTTGATGCGGGACTGCTGCACCTTGGTGGCGCCGTTGGAGACAATGGCCAGAGTGGCCACCTCGGCCAGTTCCTCCAGTGCCGTCACGGCGCCGGGCAGGACCTCGGCGTGCAGGGCCAGCTGATCCTCATAGTAATCGTTGATTTCCCGGCTGTTGCCGGTATCGGGCAGCTGCATCGCCTGCATGAAGCGTGCAAACCGCACCGCAAACAGCTTACTCTTGTTCAGTTCGCCCTTGGCCAGGCTGGTCCAGAGCTTGCGGTTGACCTCGTGATAGGTATCGCAGACCTGGGCATCATGGGGCAGATTGTACTGCTGCAGGGTGTCAGTCAGAGCCTGGCGCTCGGCGGCATCAAAATCCAGAAGGGTGTTGTCCACATCCAGCAAAAGACAGGTGTAATTTGCCATTGTTTGCTCCTAATGTTTCTGTCGGGATACGGCATCAGCCGCCCTGATTGTTGTCACCGCTGTTCTGGGCAGGCGTGGGGGTCGGTGCGGGGGTCGGCGTGGGTGCTGCGGTGACCTCAATGGCCAGCTCGGCAGTGACACCGTTGTTGGTGGCCTGCACGTAGTAGCGGCCCGGCTGGGATGCGCTGAACTGCACCTGATTGCCGGTGGCCGACCAGCCCGGCTGCTGCGGGCAGGACCAGGTGGTGTCGCCTGAGCCGTTCTCCACGCTGGCGCTCAGGGTGGTGCTGGTGCCCGCCGTCAGGGAGGTGGGCGCAGTCAGGGTGATCTTGGTGGGCGGGGCATTGACCGTGATGTTCACGGTGACCTCGGCACGGCCGCCGTTGACCTCGATGCCTGCTTTCAGCTTGTAAGTGCCGGCCGCAGACGGGGTGAAGGTAAAGCTGCCGCCGTTCTGCTCCAGCTCATCGTTGACCGCCCACTGGACGTTCTGGTTGCTGTACTCCTTGCCGCCCAGCGTGACCGAAGCATTGAAGGTGACGCTCTCCCCTACCGTCAGGGTGGTATCGCCCTTGTCCAGCGTCATGGCCACACGGGCGTCATTGAACAGCGCCGTGACCGAGATATCCTTGGTCACAACGTCAACGCGTTTGGGATTGGTCTGGCCGTCGTCCCACTTGTAGAAGGTGTAGCCCTCGGCTGCCACGGCGGTGACGGTGACAGTATCATTTTCACCCACCTCAAACTCCAGCGAGGAGGCGCCGGTCTGATCGTTGCCGGAGAGGGTTCCCTTGCCGGCCTCCGCCTTGTAGCTCACGGTATAGCGCACCGGTGTGGGGCTGGGCGTGGCGGCCTCCTCCGTTTTGTCGGCGGCCTCGGCGGCGCGGCGGGGAATGTCGTTGGTGTCGGGACGGCGGTCCTCTGCGTCATAGGCATGGGTGGTGACGTAGTCCAGATAGGCGTTGACACCGGAGGAGGTCAGCAGGCCGTCATCCTTGCCGATGTAGGCGCTCTCGGCATAGCCGCTGCGGTTTTTCAGGACCTCGGCGGCGTTGAGGTATTTGTATCCATTGTCCTCGCACATTTTGGCAAGGGCCTGGTTGAACTGGTCGATGCGGGTCTGCACCACGGCGGCATCGGCGGAATCCTCGGTGACGGGTGGGATGGCACTGACGATGATGTCGCAGTACTCATAGCCGGTATGGATCGCGCCCAGTGCCTGGGTGTAGGACTGGATGAAGCTGTCCACCGTCGTACTGCCGTCCAGGTCATTTTTGCCGACCATAACGATGATGCGGCGGGGCTTCATCTTGGCAATGGCCTGAGGAATGGTGTAGGCGGAGGAATCGTCCACAAAATAGACGCAGGACTTTTTGGTCAGGTTGGAGACCGAAAGCCCCTTCTCGCCCACATAGCGGTCAATGGTGACCGAGCTCGAAGCAGTCAGGGCAACCACATTGTCATCGCCCACAAACACCGTCGAGGAAAGGTAATCGTTGCCCGCGTCGCTGCTCTCGGCCAGGATGGCCCCCAGCGAGGTATCCAGCGGGTAGGCATTGGGGTCATAATCCCCGCTGCCGCCGAACAGGAAATTCGGCAGAATCCAGGCGGCCACAAAACTGAGAATGACCGCAGCAACACATCCGGCCAGAACAAAACAGGCCTTGCGCTGGGTCGGGCTGAAGGATGCCCTTTCTTGTGAATCTCTACGGCTCATAATGAGTCTGTCCCTCCAATCGAATTCAGACGGGCTGCAAAATAAAGTCGGCCAATGCGGCGGGATCCTGTGCAAGGCAGACCGGATGCCAGGCTTCCAGCTCTTCCCGGCTGCCGTACCCATACAGCACCCCTGCTGCGGGCAGACCGCAGTCGGCCGCTCCCTGCATATCGTCCTTGCGGTCCCCCACCATCAGGATACGGCCCGCTGCAAAACGCGGGTCGGTGAGATCCTGACGGACAACGGCCGTCTTGGTGTCCACACTTTTATCCATGCTCGCCCCGCCGACCAGATCGAAATACTTGAGGATATCCTGTTCCTCCAGAATCGGCGTGACAACTTCCGTCGGTTTGGATGTGGCCGTGGCCAGCCGGATCCCGGCTGCCCGCAGGCGCTCCAGCATCTCCCGTACTCCGGGGAAAAGGCTGCACTCATGCATGCCAAGTCTTGCATACCGTTCCCGGTAAAAATCCACCGCGCGCTCCACGTCCGCCTCGTCCGAAAAATGCTGGGCAAAGCTCCAGCGCAGCGGCGGTCCCAGGTAACGGGAGACATCAATTTGCGCAGGGTCCAGCCCCATCATTTCAAAGGCATAGGCAAAGGTTTTTTCGATGCCGGGACGGGAATGAATCAACGTTCCATCGACATCAAACAACACGGCGTCATAACGCGGCAAGGCAATCCCTCCAAGTACAGTAGATTACATTATAGCATACATTTTTTGTTTTGAACATCATTTCACAAAAATTCCGACGGGTTACAAGTTGGTAACGTCCCTGCCCCATCAGGCAGACAGACTTTCCGTTTTGGTCCAGTATAGCCGATCTGTGTATCACCGGTGTATCAGGACTTCTGCGCCCGGAGATGGTACGGTAAAACCAGGCAGGTTCCCGCCGGTCCATGGAATCCGACGGACACGGCAACGGGCGCCGGGCCGGAAGTTCCGGCCCGGCGCCCGGGCAGATCATGCAAAATCAGGAAAGGAGCATCCGGTCGTTGGCGAAGTCGCCGTCGCTGACCTGCTCAAAGCGGGCCAGAAGATCGGATACGTGGAGGGCGGCCTTTTCCTCGCCGCGGACATCGTAGATGATGCGTCCCTCATACATCATGATCAGACGGTTTCCGTATTTGATGGCATCCTTCATATTGTGGGTGATCATGAGGGTGGTGAGATGGTTGTCGTGGACGATCTTGTCCGACAGGGCCAGAACCTTGGCCGCCGTCTTGGGGTCCAGGGCAGCGGTGTGCTCATCGAGAAGCAAGAGGCGGGGCTGCTGCAGCGTGGCCATCAGCAGGGTGATGGCCTGGCGCTGGCCGCCGGACAGCAGGCCCACCTTGCTGGTCATGCGGTCCTCCAGCCCCAGGTCCAGGGTCTTGACCAGTTCCCGGTAGCCTTCCCGCTCCTTGGCGGAGATTCCCTGACGCAGGGTGCGGGGCTGGCCCCGGCGGCGGGCCAATGCCAGATTTTCGTCAATGCCCATGGTGGCGGCTGTGCCCATCATGGGGTCCTGGAACACACGGCCGATATACTTGGCGCGCTGATGTTCCGACAGGCGGGTGATATCCTTGCCGTCGATGAGGATCTTGCCCATATCGATGGGCCAGACACCCGCGATGGCATTGAGCATGGTGGATTTGCCCGCGCCGTTGCCGCCGATGACGGTGACGAAATCGCCGTCCTCCAGGGTCAGATCCAGACCGTTGAGGGCAACCTTCTGGTTGACGGTACCGGCATTGAAGGTCTTATACACATTTTTGATTTCAAGCATTGGTGTTGCCTCCTTTGCGGACGGTGGGCTTGGTGAAGTAGCGGCTCTTCCAGTACGGGATGGCCAGGAAGATGGCAACGACAACCGCGCTGAACACTTTGAGCAGGTCGGTGTCCACCTTGAACCAGATGACCACCTGGAGCACCAGATAGTAAATGATGCTGCCGAAAGCCACGGCCAGCAGCTTGAGGGCGAAGTTGCGGAAGAGTTTGCCGAAAATGGCCTCGCCGATGATGACGGCGGCCAGACCGATGACGATGGAGCCGCGGCCCATGTTGATATCGGCAAAGCCCTGGTACTGGGCCAGCAATGCGCCGGACAGGGCCACCAGACCGTTGGAGATCATAAGGCCGATGACCTTGTTGAGGCTGGTGTTGATGCCCTGAGCCCGGGCCATGTTGGCATTGCAGCCGGTGGCACGGATGCCGCAGCCCAGCTCGGTGCCGAAAAACCAGTACAGAATGGCGATGACCACCGCAATGACCACAGCCACCACAAAGATGGTGTTGCGGTAGAAGGGCACATCCTTGATGAAGCGCAGCGAGACCAGCAGGTCATACTTGTCCACATTGATGGCCTGGTTGGCCTTGCCCATGATCTTGAGGTTGACCGACCAGAGGGACAGCTGGGTCAGGATACCGGCCAGGATGGCCTGGATGCCCATGAAGGTGTGGAAGATGCCGGTGACAAGTCCTGCCAGCAGCCCGGCGCAGGTGGCCGCCAGAATGGAGACCCATACGTTGCAGCCGTTGAGCATGCACATGATGCAGACCGCACCGCCGGTGCACAGCGTGCCGTCGACAGTGAGGTCGGCGATGTCCAGCACGCGGTAGGTGATGTAGACGCCGATTGCCATGATGGCCCAGATCAGGCCTTGTGCCGCTGCGCCAGGCAGGGCGTTGACCAATGTCATGATATCCAAGATTTCACAATCCTCCCCTGTGCCGCGGCGTTCTGCCGCCGGGCCGATGGTCCGGTGTACAAAACCCGCCGCACGTTAGTTGTTGGAGCCCGGAGGCTCCCGATAAATAGGTATAGACCATATTAGTATAGCAAAAAGGCGGGAAAAAGGAAAGTCCCTTTTTCCCGCCTTCCGGATTTATGGGGTAAAATTCTGTGCCAGACGATCAGCCCTCGATGGCAACGTAATCGTCGGGTACGGTGATGCCCAGTTCCTCACAGTTGGTGGGGTTGTACTTCTTGGTGAAGTTGGGGGCATACTCAATGGGCATGGTGGAGATGTCCGCCTCGCCGGTCAGGACCTTGGCCGCCATCTCGCCGGTGGCATAGCCCAGGTCATAGTAGCTGATGGACAGGGTGGCAACGCCGCAGCCGCCGCAGATGCCCTCCTCGCCTGCGATGATGGGAACGCCGGCGGGCAAGCAGATGTTGTTGATGATCTCGGTGTTGGACGCCGCCGTGTTGTCGGTGGGAACGTAGATCACGTCACACTCGCTGGCCGCACTGGTGGCAATGGTGGACAGGTCGTTGGAGTCGCTGAACGAGTAATCGGTGCAGGTGTAGCCCATCTCGGTCAGGTATTTGGTGACCTGCTCCACCTGGTACTCGCTGTTGGGCTCGGCGCTGCAGTAGAGCATGCCCACGTTGGGGTACTCCGCCACCGGGAAGAACTCGCTGAGCATGGCCGCCTGCTGATCCAGCGGGGCCAGGTCGCTGGTGCCGGAAATGTTGCCGCCCACCGTGCCGTCAAAGCCCTCAATGCCGAGAGCCACGCCGTACTCGGTGACCGAGGTTCCCAGGATGGGGATCTCGGAAGTGCCGGCCGCAGCGGCCTGCAGGGCAGTGGTGCCGTTGGCCATGATCAGGTCATAGCCGCTGGAGACAAAGCCGTTGATGATGGTGGAACAGGTGTTGGCGTCGCCCTGGGCATTCTGCTCGTCAAACTTGACGCCATCCTCTCCGAAGGCTTCCACCAGGGCATCCTTGAAGCCCTGGGTCGCGGAGTCCAGCGCCTCATGGGGCTGCTGCTGGCAGATGCCGATGGTATAGACCGTATCGGATGCCGTGGTCCCGGCTTCCTCCGTGGTGGCAGCCGAAGTTCCCGAAGAGGTATCCGCCGCCTGCGACGACGAAGAAGAATCGGAACCGCCGCTGCATGCGGCCAGGCTGAGCGCCATACAGGTCGCCGTCAGAATAGAAAGTACCTTTTTCATGTTATCTTCTCCCCATTCATTTCTCGCCGGGGTACCATCCGCTTTCGATGCGGCTGGTCTCCTCTCCCCTTTGATGATTTAATGTACTAAAGTATAGCATAGACAAGCCGAGCACGCAATGGGTAATCATACAGTTTCTTATGTTCATCTGTCCATTTTTTCGTCGATTTGCACACTTTCCTGTGCAATGAATCGAATTTCTCTGTTTTTAAAAGGGCATCCGGGGGAAAGAGGTTCCACTCTCTTCCCAGTACCCGCACCAGTACAGACCACGGGATCAAAGATGGATCTGGAAACCGTCGAAGGAAAAAATACCGCTTCCCTGACGGAGCAGCCCCTGCCGTTCCAGATGCTGCCAGGCGGCATTCACCCGGGCAGCGAAATCCGGCGGAAGATCCATCCGATAATGGCCGGGCAGGATCCGCGTAACCGGAAGATGACAGATTCTTTCCACCGACCGGGCAAACTGCCGCGGATCGGTGGTGGGATAGAAGGCGTCCAGGCATCCCGCATAGAGCAGGTCCCCGGCAAAGAGGAACCCCCGCGCCGCCTCGTAAAAGCAGCAATGTCCCGGGGAATGTCCCGGCGTGTGGAGGACCTGCACCTGCCGCCCGCCCAGGTCGATGATCTCCCCGTCGCGGAGCCGCTCCCCTGCCCCGTCCGAATAGACGCGGTAGTCCTCCGGGAAAAAGCCTTCCGGGAAGCGGCAGGGCCGGGCCGTCAGATTGGCCCGGACGATTTGGGGCGGCAGCGGGAACTGTCCCGACACCCAGCCTGCCTCCGCCCCATGCACCGCGGTGTGAGCAAAACAGCTAAGCCCGCCGATATGATCCCAATGGGCATGAGTGACGGCCGCCAGCACCGGCAGTTTTGTCAGGCGGCGTACTGCCTCCCCCATATCCGCAACTCCCAGGCCTGTGTCGATGAGCAGAGCACGCTCCTGCCCACAGAGCAGGTAGCTGTGGGGTTCCTCCCAGTGGCGGGGCTCACTGATGGCATAGGTATCCGCATCGATGGGCTCGACGGCAAACCAGCAATCGGACATGGGGCACCTCCTCTCCTGCGGGCGGGTATCGTGTGCGTTGGATCTGCCTTTTATTATAGCATATCCCCATCGCAAGGTCTGGGTGGCCGACGGTTTCCCCGGTTTTGATGGGGCTGCCCAAAAGTACGCAAAAAGAGCCGAAGGCCGCACGGCGGCTTCCGGCTCCTCGGTTTTGTATGGCAGATCAATCGGCAAAGCGTTCGGCCTCGGCGCGGGCCAGCAACTCGATAAAGCGCTCCCGGGACTGGGCCTGGCGCAGCGCCCGGGTGAGGGTATTGTCCGACAGCAGGTTGACCAGCCGTGCCAGGATCAGCAGATGTTCGCTCTGGGCCTGGGGCGGCATGGCCACCATAAAGATCAGGTCCACCGGCAGGCCGTCCGGCGCGCCCCAGTCAATGCCATCGCTGAGGCCCAGGGCTGCCACCCCGGGTGCCGCCACCCCTGCATTGCAGGCATGGGGCAGAGCGATCCCCTCCCCGATGGCAGTGGAGCCGCCGGCCGTCTCCCGGTCACAGACCGCATTGTAGTAGGCGGTGCCATTGGTGATGATGCCGCTGGCTTCCTGCAATTCCACCAGGATTCCCAATGCGTTGGAGGCATCAGGGACATCAGCGTGCACCAGCACGCTCTCCCGGCTGAGCAGTTGACTGACTTTCATGGCAGTTTCCTCCGCTGGGGCCTCAGCCCGTGACGGTGTTGATGAGGCGGTAAAGGTACTCCCCCACTGCGCCCTCGGAACAGGTACAGGTGGTGACCTCGTCGGCGTTGGCCTTGACCTCCCCGGGGGCATTGGCCACCGCCACCGAGTGGCCCGCAGCCTTCATGATCTCCAGATCGTTATAGTAGTCTCCGATGACGATGGTCTTTTGCAGCGGCTCTCCCAGCAGGGTGCACAGGTCCCGCAGACCGGAGGCCTTGCCCACGCCGCCGGGCATGATCTCAAAGTAGATGCTGTTGGTGGCAAGGAAATAGTTTTCCCGGCCATAATACTTGGTCTTGGCGTACTGGGACAGCTTGCGGATCATCTCCGGCGGGCCGGCGAACACCACCTTGACCCAGCCGTCGGGAACGCTCTCCAGCGGGCAGCAGACCCCGGGAATCTTCTCGTCCACCTGATGGGCGTGGGTGTACTCGCTGGCATGGACCACATACAGTTCCCCCGCATGGGCCATGACTTCCACCCCCAGGTGGGGGAACTGGCGCAGGATATCGGTGATGGCCAGGGTGGCCTGGTTGCGGTCCAATGTGGCACGGCGCAGCACCGTGTTGGTGGAGAAGTCATACAGCAGCGAACCGTTGCAGGAAATGGCCGGCAGCGAGAGCTCGATGTCCCCCAGCGCCGCACGGATGGACTCCGGCGGACGTCCGGTGGCGACAGTGAACCGTCCCCCCAGCTGGGTGAACAGCTTGATGACCGTCCGGTTGCAGGAGGGGATGCCCTCCTTGGCGGTCAGCAGCGTATTGTCCATATCGCAAAAGACAAGATAGTCGTGCAGACTCTGCTTCATTGACGGCTTTCCTTTCTCAGTTTCGTCAGAAATTCATTGAAATACCCCGGCAGGGGCGAATCAAACTGCATGTACTCCCCCGTGACCGGATGGACAAAGCCCAGTTCCTTGGCGTGCAGGCATTGTCCGTTCAGGGCACGGATGACGTTTCGGGGCCCGTAGACCCCATCCCCCGCCAGCGGATGGCCGATGGAGGCCATATGAACCCGGATCTGGTGGGTGCGCCCCGTCTTGAGGCGGCAGGCAATGTAAGTAAAGCTGCCGAACCGTTCTAGCACCTGCCAGCCCGTATAGGCATAGCGGCTGTGGTTGTCGGTGACGGCCATCTTTTTGCGGTCCCGGGGATCCCGGCCGATGGGCGCCTCCACAAAACCCGCGTCCTCCTTCAGGTTGCCGTAGACCACCGCATGATAGACACGGTGGATGGAATGGACGCTCATCTGCTCGCTCAGGGCCTGATGGGCCTCGTCATTCTTGGCAACCACCAGAAGGCCGCTGGTGTCCTTGTCGATGCGGTGGACGATGCCGGGCCGGATGGCTCCGCCGATGCCCGAAAGCTGCCCCGCACAGTGGTAGAGCAGCGCGTTCACCAGGGTGCCGTCCGGGTTGCCGGGGGCAGGATGCACCACCATACCCTTGGGCTTGTTGACCACGATCAGGCTGTCATCCTCATAGACGATATCCAGGGGAATGTCCTGGGGCTGGGCGTCCAGCGGGCGCGGGTCGGGGATGGTGACGGACACCGCATCCCCCGCCCGGACCTTGTAGCGCTTGGGAACCGGGCTGCCGTTGCAGAGGACAGCCCCCTCCTCGATGAGGTTCTGCAGGGCGCTGCGGGTGATGCCCTCGCACTGTTCGGTGAGAAAGCGATCCAGGCGCTGGCCTTCCGCTTCGGGACCGGCGGTGAACTCAAGCGTCTGCATCGGTGGTGTGCTCCTCCCCGGAGGATTTCTTTTTGCGGTCGCCCAGCTCGGCCCACAGCACGTAGACAAACAGCAGGGCCACGCCCACCGTTACGCAGATGTCGGCAAAGTTGAAGATGGCGAAATCCACAAACAGGAAATTGATGTAGTCGACCACCTGACCGCTGGCAATGCGGTCGATCAGGTTGCCGATGCCGCCGCCCAGAACCAGCGTCCAGGCGATGCGCTCCAGCAGCGGCGGCTTGCGCAGCAGCAGGTAACCCAGCAGCACGATGAGTGCTACCGAGGTCACCACAATGAGAAAGCCCTGCTTGCCCCACAGCAGCGAGAACGCCATGCCCTCATTGAGGGAATAGCGCAGCTCCACCACATGGGGGATCAGCGTCATGGAGCCGATGGGCAGCAGGTCTGCGGTGGCCCAGGCTTTGAGCAGCTGGTCAATGCCGACCAGCACCGCTGCCGCGGCGATGGATAGAATACCGGAAAGCATGCGGTCCTCCCTGTGTCTGCCCGCAAAGCGGGCCAAACCAGCCGAGTGCCGGCCCTCCCCTTTGGTCGGAACAGCAGCGCCGCAGGATAGGCCGCAGGCTGCAGCGGCCGGGCGCCGTCAGACACGGCATCCGCCTTTGCAAACCTTGCGTACCGCCTTGAACGGGGCTCTTGCGGCCCGGTTCAAAGCATCCCCGACATTGCTCCGCCCAAGCAGGAAAACCGGCAGCTCGTCGTTATTGCATTATTTTGCCAGAACTTTGGCGCAGCGCGGGCAGAGGCCATCCTCGTTGACCGCGTCGTCGTACTTCCAGCAGCGCAGGCACTTGGCGCCGTGGGCATGCTCGGCGGCAACGCCCAGACCCTCGCAGGTGCCCTTGACGCCGCCCTCGCCCTTGACCAGGTTCACCTGGGAGACGATGAGCAGGTCAGCCAGCTCATCCATGGGGATGGCGTTGAGGAAGTCGTACATGGCGTCGCTGCAGTACAGGGTGACACAGGCTTCCAGAGAGGAACCGATCACCTTGTCGGCACGGGACTGCTCCAGCACCTTCTTGACATCGTCGCGAACCGCCATGACCTTGTCCCACTTGGCGGTGAACGCCTCGTCGGGAGCCTCGCCGGCCTCGGGCATCTGCTCGAAGACGACATAGTCCTTCATGCCGGGCAGTTTGGGGATATAGCTCCAGATCTCCTGGCTGGTGAAGCAGAGGATGGGAGCCAGCAGGCGGGTGAAGTCCACCAGAATGTGGTACAGAGCCGTCTGAGCGCAGCGGCGGGCATGGTCGTCGGCGCAGTAGAGGCGGTCCTTGATGACGTCCATATAGAAGTTGGACATATCCAGGACGCAGAAGTTATAGATGGCGTGGTAAGCGCGAGAGAAGTCGTAGTGCTCGTAGGCGTCGCGCACGGTGGCGGTCAGCCCGCGGATGGACTGCAGCGCCCAGCGGTCGATCTCGAACAGCTGGTCCTCCTCCACCATATCCTTGGCGGGGTCAAAGCCGTTCAGGTTGCCCAGCATGAAGCGGGCGGTGTTGCGCATCTTGC
>CALXHO010000006.1 GCA_944388125.1 uncultured Gemmiger sp.
GCGGCGGTGCAGCATGGTGTCGATGTCGCACTCCCGCAGGGACTTGCCCTCGGCCAGGGCCTTTTCCAGGTCCATCTCAAAGCGGACCATGGCCACGCCGTCCCGGATGTGGCACTCCCGCAGATTGGTCAGCTCCACCTCGTTCTTGACGCCCTTGAGGGCGGTGATGGGATCGGTGCCGGGCAGGACGGTGAGGGCAGGGTTTGCCTCCAGCGCAGCGTAGAGGTCATAGTTGGTGGCCTCGGGGGCGATGAGTACCGTCTCCTTTTCGGTCAGGCCGCGGACGAAGTCCAGCAGGGAGTCGTAGGGGCGAATTTCCACACCCTGGGCGGCAAGCACGTCCACATCGTCGGTGCACAGGCGGCCGGGCGCCAGGAAGAGGGTGCAGCTCTTCATGGTCACAAAGGCGTAGGCGATGGCCAGGGGGGTGCAGGGCAGGTCATGGGCACGCAGGTTGAGCAGCCAGCCCACGCAGTCCAGCTGGGTCACGGCCAGGGCGGTGGCCCCTGCCTTCTGCAGCTGGGCGCGCACCGTGTTGAGCTTTTCCGCTGCGGTGGCGCCGGTCTGCTCCCGGCTCAGCAGAAAGCAGGGGGTGTCGGGCAGGGCGGGACGGACATCGGCCCACAGGGGGCTGACCACGTCCAGGCTCTTGAGAGCGGCGCCGCAGGAGGCCAGAGTGTCCCGGTACTGCTCAAACACCTTGGTGGGCATGCAGGAACCGTCGGTGACAAAGGTCTGGCCCGCCTGGGCATTGGCCTTGAGGTATTCGTCCACCGTGGGAACCCCTGCGGCTCCGGCGTGCATGGACTGGATCTCGGTGCCGGCCAGCTGCTTGTCCGCCTGGACATAGAAGCGGCCGTCCACCCACAGGGCGCTGGCCTTGCCGGTGACCACCAGGGTGGAATTCTCCCCGGTGAAGCCGGAGAAGTGGGTCAGGCTGCAGTAATGCTCGGGCAGATACTCTCCCGAATGGGGATCGCTGGTCATGAGGATGACGCCGTCGGCGCCTGCCGCCTGAGCGGCAGCGCGCAGGGCGGCAATCTTTTCATTGGTCGTCAAGGGAAACCCTTCCTTTCTGAAACAAGGCCCGGAACGGGCCCTGGCTGTTTTCTGTCTGTATTGTAGCACGTTTTGCCAAAAGGTCAAATGGACGGCGGACAAAAGGAAAGGGGGCGGACCTGCGGCACAGGCCCGCCCCTTCCGGACGGTGAAACGGAAATTCAGCGCTTGACGATGCTGTAATATTTGCGGGATGTCATGGCGTAGACGGCCACATAGCACAGGGCAAAGCCTGCCAGGGTGATGAGGCAGCAGAGGAGGAACAGGGTGCTGTTGTACACCCCGAAGGCCGACACCATGCGCATGAGGATGGGGAAAGCCGCGGCCAGATGCACCGCCGCCATGACCAGGGGCAGGAAAAAGACCATGAGCACCTGCACCCGGATGGTGCTGCGGACCTCGTCGGCGCTCATGCCCACCTTCTGCAGGATGACAAAGCGGTCCCGGTCCTCGTAGCCCTCGCTGAGCTGCTTGTAGTAGATGATGAGCACGGTGGCCATGGTGAACATGATGGCCAGGAAGATGCCCAGAAAGACAAAGCTGCCGTTCATGTTGTAGAGCTCCACCCGCATGCCCTCCCGGGTGTAGACGTAGGCGCGGGAGGTGAGCCAGTCGGGGGACGGGTCGGGATTGGCAGCGGATTCCAGCGCGGTGGCCAGGTCGTTGATGGCAGCAGCGTCCAGCTGGTCGGTGTTGAGGTTCAGATACCGCCGGATGGTAGGGACGTATTTGTTGTCCGGCGTCAGGGTGGCCCGCAGGGCGGCCAGGGTGTCGGTGCCGGGCACCACGATGCAGACGGTGTGGCTGCCGTAGCCGCCGTTGACGGTGGGAAACTCCTCCGCCTCCCCCGCCACGTGATAGGTGGTATCCCCGATGGTGAGGCTGCCGGTGGCATCGTACAGCCCCTGGGCCAGGATCTCCCCGTCTGCCAGGGTGACGTCCTGCCCGGTGAGGCGGCTGTAATCGGCGGCGGTCATGAAGAGCAGATTGGGTGTGTCGGCGGTCTGGGAGTCGGCGGCCAGGGCAGGGGTGTAGACGTTGCCCGCCGCAGCCTCGGCGCCGAAGGCAAAGAGATAGAAGCTTTCCATCTCCCCGTCGGTGACGCCGTATTCGGCGGCAGCCTGACGGATGGGGGCCTCCCAAGCGTCGGCGTTTTCCTGGGTCAGGCCGTCGTCGGCAAAGTTGACCGACAGGGTGATGTCATTGGGGTACATTTTCTCGATGGTTTCCCCGGTGCCGGCATAGAGGCAGACGGTGGTGGCCACGCTGACCAGTACGGTGGTGGCCAGGATGCAGATGTTGGCCAGGCCCCGGGCGTTCTGGTTCATGCGGTAGATGAGCCCCGAGATGGCGGTGAAATTGCGGGGCCGGTAGTAGAAGGCTTTGTTCTTGCGCAGGGCCTTGAGCACCACCACGCTGCCCGCCCCGAACAGGCAGTGGGTGCCCACAATGACCAGGGCCACCGCCCCGAAGAAGAGCAGGATTACATAGAGAAAGTTGGTGGTGAAGAAGGAGATGGCATAGCCCCCTGCCAAGGCCAGCAGCCCGAACAGGGCCAGGAAAACCCGGCTTCTGGGTTCCCGCTCCCCCACTGAACCGGCGTGGAGCAGCTCAATGGGGCTGGTCCTGCGCACCACGCGGAGGTTGCGCAGATACAGAAAGAGAAACAAAAGGGCAAAGGCGGCAAAGGTCTCGGCGGCCCCCTGGATGCTGAAGGAAAAGCCCAGCGTCACCTCAAACTGTACCAGCCGCAAAAGCAAAAGCAGCACCAGCTTGGAGAGCAGCGCCCCGCCAAAGACGCCCAGGGCAGTGCCGGCCAGGTAGAGAAACAGCGTCTCCAGCCCCAGCACAGCGCCCACATTGCGCTTTTCCATGCCCAGAATGCCGTAGAGGGCCAGCTCCTTGGTGCGGCGGCGGATGACAAAGCCGTTGGCGTAGGCCATGATCCAGACCACCAGGAACACCATGATGAAGCTGCCCAGTCCCAGCATGAGCTGGACGTAGGCGGAACCCCGCATGGTGGCCACCAGCTCATTGTAGCTGAGGAACCGCATGATGTAGCACATGGCGGCGCACCCGGCGGCCGTCAGGGCAAAGGGGCCGTAATACTGCCGGTTTTTCAGAAGGTTGCGGGCGGCAAGGCGCAGGTACAGTGCCAGCTTACGCATCCTGCTCACCTCCCGAAAGGGCGGTCAGGGTGTCGGAGATGCGGGCAAACATGGCCTCGGTGCTCATGCCGCCGCGGTAGAGCTGGTGGTAGACCTGGCCATCCCGCAGAAACAGCACCCGCCCTGCATGGCTGGCGGCCTTGACGCTGTGGGTGACCATGACGATGGTCTGCCCGCCCTCGTTGATCTTGCCGAAGAGATGGAGCAGGCTCTCGGAGGAGCGGGAGTCCAGGGCGCCGGTGGGCTCGTCGGCCAGCACCAGCTCCGGCCGGGTGATGAGGGCCCGGGCCACGGCGGCGCGCTGTTTCTGGCCGCCGGAGACTTCATAAGGGTATTTGTCCAGCAGTTCGGCAATGCCCAGCTGCCGGGCGATGGGTCCCAGCCGCAAGGACATCTCCCGGTAGGGGGTGTCCGCCAGCACCAGGGGCAGGAAGATGTTGTCCTTTAAAGAAAAGGTGTCCAGCAGGTTGAAGTCCTGAAAGACAAAGCCCAGGTGATCCCGGCGGAAGGCAGACAGCTCCCGGTCGCTGATCTTGGTGACGTCCCGGCCGTTGAGGCAGACCGAACCGCCGGTGGGGCGGTCCAGGGCGGCCAGAATGTTCAGAAGGGTGGTCTTGCCCGCGCCCGACTCGCCCATGATGGCCAGGTATTCTCCCTGCTCCACCGTAAAGCTCACATCGGACAGTGCCTCCACCTTGACCCCGCCGAAGCGGGTGGAATAGATTTTTTGCAGATGGCTGATTTCCAGCAATGACATGGTACATGCTCCTTTTGCAAGGCCCCGCAGGAAACGGAAAACGGGGCGGTATCCTTTGGCTGACGGGCGGAAGGGACCCGATTCTTCCGTCCTGCCAACAGTGTACCGCCCGGCGGGGGGCTGCCGCCATGGAGGTACCTTACAAAAGGCGGGGCGTACCTAACAGTTTTGTCATGTTGGCGGTCACTCGTACAGGGGCGGCTCGGGAGGAAAGAGCAGCTCCACCCGGGTGCCCTCTCCCGGTGTGCTGGATGCGTGGATGGTGCAGCCCAGCTTTTTTGCCGCCTGGGCGCAGAGGTAGAGTCCCAGTCCCGAGGAGGTCTGCTCCACACGGCCGTTGCAGCCGGTGTAGCCCTTCTCAAAGATGCGGGGCAGGTCCTCCGGCCGGATGCCTGTGCCGGTATCGGTCACCGACAGGCAGCGGCCGTCGGCGGCCACGGTGACCCGGCCCCCGGCGGGGGTGTACTTCACGGCGTTGGAGAGCAGCTGTTCCAGAATAAACCCCACCCACTTGGCGTCGGAGACGGGGCGGGCGCCGGTGCCCTCGTAACAGAAGGTCAGCTTTTTTAAAATGAACATCCGGGCAAAGCGCCGGGCCCCCGCCCGGATCACCGGGTCCAGGGGCGTGGGGCGCAGCACCAGGTCGTTCTGGGGGCTTCCCAGGCGCAGATACCCCAGCACCATGCCCACATAGCCTTCGGTGGCAAAGAGTTCCCGCTCCAGCTCCGCCCGGGGCGGGGTCTCCTCCCCCTGCAGCAGCAGCCGCATGGCAGCCAGGGGCGTCTTGACCTGATGGGCCCACATGGTAAAGTAGTCCAACATGTCGTCCTGCTGTTCCCGGGCCGTGCGGCCGGTCCGGGCGTATGCGTCGGCCAGGGCGCGCAGGCTCTGCTGGTAGGCAGCTTCCAGCCCGTCGGGACCGCCCTCGGGCGGGGCAAGGGTGGGACAGGCGCCGGGCGTGTCGGCGGCCAGCCGGGCATCCCGGCAGCGCCGGGCGTAGGCGGGATAGCCCGCCCCCAGCAAAATGATCCCCGCCACCCCCGACAAGGCCATGGCATAGCCGAAGGGCTCAAAGGGCAGGCGGTACAGGCTGCACAGAAGCCAGAGCAGCGCCGCCGTCACCGCCCACAGCAGCACCACCCGCCGCTGGGTGTACAGATAGGCAAAGAACCGGCTCATTCGATGCAGTATCCCTCCCCTTTTCTGGTATGGATCAGTCCCGGCAGTCCGGCGGCTTCCAGCTTTTTGCGCAGCCGCCCCACGTTGACGGTCAGGGTGTTCTCATCCACAAAACAGTCGGTGGCCCACAGCGCCGTCATCAGGGTGTCCCGGGCCACCGTGCGGCCCCGCCGCGCCAGCAGCGTCTGCAAAATGCGCAGCTCGTTCTTGGTCAGCTCCACGGCGGAGTCTCCGTTTTTCACCACGCCGGTGCCCAGGTCCAGCACCGCCCCGCCGCCGCAGTCCATCAGCTCGGCAGGTTTGGCGTAGGCGTAGGCCCGGCGCAGAATGGCCTGCACCTTGGCGGCCAATACTTCCAGGTCGAAGGGCTTGGCAATGTAGTCGTCGGCCCCCAGGTCCATGGCGGTGACAATGTTCAGGTTGTCCGCCGCCGAGGAGAGAAAGACGATGGGAACATCGGTGACCTCCCGCAGGCGGCGGCACCAGTGATAGCCGTTGTGGTAGGGCAGAGACAGGTCCAGCAGCACCAGCTGGGGGGCAAAGGCGGTGAACTGGGGCAGGATGTCCTGCAGCTGCTGGGCACAGGCGGTCTCGTAGCCCAGGGCGGTGAGATGGCGGCTCACCTCCCGGGCGATGACGGGGTCGTCCTCCACAAGAAAAATTCGGTACAAACCGGTCGGCTCCTTTCGCAGCGGCCCGCCGTCACAGGGCAGGGGCGCATTTCTGCAATCAGTATACCATCTCATACGCGCGGGCCGGGACAAATTTTGCAAAAAGTTCAAAAATACGCCCGAAAAACAGGGACAAACCCCCTTGACGACTTTGTTATAATGGTATTAGCAGTTCAAAACCAAGATTGCTAATAAGCACAGTATTGTTGAGAAATAGAGGTAACCAACCATGGCAGAGACCAAAACCAAGATTGACATTTTCTCCGGCTTTCTGGGCGCCGGCAAGACGACCCTCATCAAGAAGCTGATCCAGGAGGCCTTCGGCGGCGAGAAGCTGGTCCTCATCGAGAACGAGTTCGGTGAGATCGGCATTGATGGCGGCTTCATGCGGGAGGCGGGCATCCAGGTCAACGAGCTCAACTCCGGCTGCATCTGCTGCTCCCTGGTGGGCGACTTCCGGGAAGCCCTCAAGAAGGTGGTCGAGACCTATCACCCCGACCGCATCCTCATCGAGCCTTCCGGCGTGGGCAAGCTGTCCGACGTCACCCGCGCCGTGGAGGGCGTGGCCGAGACCCTGCCCGTTGAGCTCAACAGCTTTGTCACCGTGGCCGATGTCAACAAGGTCAAACTGTATATGAAGAACTTCGGTGAGTTCTACAACGATCAGGTCAGCCACGCATCCTGCCTGATCCTCAGCCGCACCGGCAAGGCATCCCAGGAAAAGATCGACGCTGCCGTCAAGATGCTGCAGGAAAAGAACCCCACCGCCACCATTGTCACCACCGACTGGATGGCCCTCAACGGCAAGCAGATCGTGGCCGTTATGGACGGCAAGCGCGACCTGGTGGCCGAGCTGCTGGCCGAGGCCGCTGCCTCCAACCAGGCCCATGCCGGCGAGGAGGAGCACCACCACCATCATCACCATCACGACCATGACGGCGAGGAGTGCTGCTGCCACCACGATCATGACCATGAGGACCATGATCATGAGGATCACGACGAGCATGACCATTGCCATCACGACCATGATGACGATCATGACCATGAGTGCTGCCACCATGACCACGACCATGAGGAGCACGAGCATCATCACGAGCATCACTATGATGAGCACGGGGTCTGTAGCTGCGGCCACCATCATCATGACCACGACGCCGACGAGGTGTTCACCAGCTGGGGCCGTGAGACGGCCCGCCGCTTCACCCGTGAGGATCTGGACAAGGCCCTCACCGCTCTGGACGGCGGCGAGTACGGCCAGATCCTGCGCGCCAAAGGCATTGTGGACGGCGGCAGCACCTGGTATGAGTTCGACATGGTCCCCGGCGAGCATGAGATCCGCGAGACCACCCCGGATGTCACCGGCAAGCTGTGCGTGATCGGCTCCGACCTCAAGGAGGCTGCCGTGGCCCAGCTGTTCGGTGTTTGATCCCAACCTATCATAGATACAGGAGGCTGCTATGGCGGCAAAAGAGATCCCGGTATACCTGTTTGTGGGTATGCTGGAAAGCGGCAAGACCCGCTTTATTCAGGAAACCATGGAAGACCCCCAGTTTGACTCGGGGGACAAGACGCTGCTTCTCGTCTGCGAGGAGGGCGAGGAGGAATACAACTCCGACAAGTTCGGCTTTGGCGGCGTGACGGTGGCCACGCTGGAGGACAAGAGCGAGCTCAACCGCAAAAATCTGGAGGAGCTGGCCGCCAGGAGCGGCTGCGGCCGTGTGGTCATCGAGTACAACGGCATGTGGCTGATCCAGGATCTGGTGGACGCCATGCCGGAAAACTGGCTGATCTATCAGTGCCTGGCCACGGCGGACGGCACCACCATCAAGACCTACGCCGGCGACAACGCCATGCGCTCGCTGCTGCTGGACAAGCTCCGGGTCAGCGAACTGCTGGTGGTCAACCGTGCCGAGCAGGTCAACGATGACGAGAGCCGCCAGCTCATCCACAAGCTGGTGCGCCAGGCCAGCCGCCGCTGCGACATCGCCTACGAGTTCGCCAACGGCTCGGTGGCCTACGACGATATCCCCGACCCGCTGCCCTTCGACGTCAACGCCCCGGTCATCGACATCCCGGAGGAATACTTCGGCGTCTGGTATATGGACTGCATGGACGACATGAAGAAGTATGACGGCAAGACGGTCAAGTTCCTGGCCCAGGTCTGCCAGACTTCCCGGGCGGGCAAGGACAGCTTTGTCCCCGGCCGCTTTGCCATGACCTGCTGCGTGCAGGATATCCAGTTCGTCGGCTTCCCCTGCCGGTACGACGCCTACAAGGCGCTGAAACAGCGGGACTGGATCACCGTCACCGCCAAGGTGAACGTCAAGTTCCACCCCATCTACAAGGGCCAGACCCCCGACGCCACCGGCCCGGTGCTCACCGCCCTGTCGGTGGAGCCCGCCCAGGCTCCCGCCCAGGATGTGGTCATGTTCAGCTGATTTTTTGAAAGACAAAAACCGGAGACTGCACTGGCAGTCTCCGGTTTTTTGTATGGTGCAAAGCAGCAAACTCATGATTTTGTCCGCAGGCGGGCCCGCAGCGCTTCGTGGGACAGGGGAGTGACCCCGCTGTTCCGGATTTCGTAGATGGTGTCGCAGTTGCGGATGGTGGTCAGCCGGTGGGCGATGACCAGAATGGTCTTGTTGCCCTGCAGGCGGTTGATGGCCTCCATCACGGCGGTTTCGGTCTCGCTGTCCAGGGCGCTGGTGGCCTCGTCCAGCACCAGTACCTCGGGATTGTGGCAGAGGGCCCGGGCAATGCCGATGCGCTGCCGCTGCCCGCCCGACAGCTTTACGCCCTGGTCGCCCACCATGGTGTCCAGGCCTTTTTCCAGGCTGCGGACAAAGGTGTCCAGCTGGGCACTTTCCAGTGCCTGCCAGATTCTTTCCTCACTGATTTCCTCCCCCTCGGAGCCGAAAGCCACATTGGCGCGGATGCTGTCGTCAATGAGATAGATATTCTGCGGGATGTAGGCGACCAGCTTGTGCCAGCTGTCCAGATTGTCGAAAATACTGTTGCCGTCCACACAGACGCTGCCGCTCTGGGGCTGGATCAGGCCGAGGATGATATCCGCCAGGGTGGTCTTGCCCGAGCCGGAAGCCCCGATCAGGGCCACGGCACTGTTTTTGGGGATGGTAAGGCTGACATCCTGCAAAACCGGCCGGGTCTTGCCCGGATAGGTGAAGGTCAGACCGCGCACCTCCACGGCATGCTCCAGCCGGACGGGCGCACCGGTCTGGGCAGGCAGCTGCCGGTGCATGGCGTTGGCACGGCGCATGTCGTCGGCCAGGGCGTCCAGCCCCGGGATGGAGGCCAGCACGCTGCTGATGTTGCTCATGATCCGGTTGAAGGAGGGCAGCAGCCGCATGGCGGCCATGGCAAACACCGACAGCACCGAAATGTACTGGGCAATGGGGGCTCCGCAGGCGATCTGCACGGCGATGATGCTCAGCAGTCCGCCGATGCAGGTGATCTCGATCATGGGGCGGGTGAGCATCTGGTTGAGGTTCTGCTTCCGGTCCGCCTCGGCAAAGGCGTAGTTGGTGTCGGCATAATTGCGGTAGAAAAATTCTTCCCGTCCCATGACCTTGATCTCCTTGATGCCGTGGAAGGTCTGGAGCAGCCATTTCTCCTTGTCAGCGTAGAGGGTGCGGAAGCGTTCCCCGCAGATGGCCAGCCGGCGGCGGTAAAAGCGGGTAAAGACCAGGACAAAGGCACCCATGATGATCATGAGGGATATCATGGTCTGCGGCGATTGCACCGTCAGATAGATGATGAGGGTCAGCGCGGTGAAGCTCTCGCACAGGATGTTGAGCAGTGCCAGGATCAGGGCAAAACACAGGTCGATGTCGGCGGAAAGGCTGCGCAGCAGATCGGTCACATTGTGGTCGATGAGGTTGAGATAGTCCTGCTGCATGTAGATCTTCATCATCCGGTTGGAGATGCAGGCCTTGTTGCGGTAGGTGAAGGCAAACTGAAGATTGTACATGAACAGCAGATACAGGTCCTTGAAGATGTACAGAGCGATCAGCAGCACACAGTATTTGATGATGAAATCCCGGACATCGGCGGCCGCCAGAATCTGTCCCAACAGGGCATAGTAACCGCTCTGGAGAATGTCGGCATCCATAATGACGTTGACCAGGGGCAGTATGGCGGAAACGCCCAGCAACTCCAGAAAACTGCCCAGGATGAAGGTGATGAGCAGAAACAGCAGCTGCCATTTCTGTCTGGAGTCCAGGATGTAGTTGAGTTTTTTCAGCATAGGTGCCGCCTTTCGCAATCGTTGTTTCAGAAGCCGGAGCATCTCCCTCTCCGGCAGGAACCCGGCGCGGACAGAGTCTCCGTCCGGTATAAAAAGATACAGAACCCGGTGTCTTTTCTGCAAGGGGACACGTTGTCGGGAAAGGACGAAAAAACGGCCGGATATGCGTTTACAAATGTAACATAATACCAAATTATTATAACATAGGCAATTGTATTTGGCGATAGTAAAATTTGAAGATTCTGTGGAAATGCCGGACGGCAGGAGAGCGGGGGATGCTGTACAACCGGCCGCCCCATGGAGTATAATACAAAAATACGACACAACAGGGAAGGAACACGGACTATGAAAAGGCTGGTCATCGGAATATTGGCCCACGTGGACTCGGGCAAGACGACGCTGAGCGAGGCGATGCTCTACCATGCGGGAGCGCTGCGCAAGCTGGGCCGGGTGGATCACCGGGACGCCTTTCTGGACACCGACGCCCTGGAACGGGCCCGGGGCATCACCATTTTTGCCAAGCAGGCGGTACTGCGCCTGCCCGATACCGAGATCACCCTGCTGGACACCCCCGGCCACGTGGACTTTTCCGCCGAGGCCGAGCGGGCCCTGCAGGTCATGGACTATGCCATCCTGGTCATCAGCGGCACCGACGGCATCCAGAGCCATACCGAGACCCTGTGGCGGCTTCTGGAGCGCTACCGGGTGCCGGTGTTCGTCTTTGTGAACAAGATGGACCTGGCGGGGGCCGACCGGGTCCTGCGCCTGGCCGAGCTGCGCCGCCGCTTCGGGGACGGCTGCGTGGATCTCACCGCCCCCGACAGCGCCGACGACCTGGCCCTGTGCAGTGAGGAGCTGCTGGAGACCGTCACCGCGGGCAAAACGCCCACAAAGGACCAGCTGGCCGGGGCCATTGCCCGGCGGGAGGTGTTCCCCTGCTTTTTCGGGGCAGCGCTGCGCCTGGACGGGGTGGATGCCCTCACCGACGCCCTGGACACCCTCACCCGCCAGCCCCAGGCACCGGCGGAATTCGGCGCCCGCATCTTCAAGATCACCCGGGACGACACCGGCACCCGCCTGACCTGGCTGAAAGTGACGGGCGGAGAACTGAACGTCAAGGCGGAACTCTCCTCCCGGCCCGACGCCCGCGTTTCCTGGCAGGGCAAGGCCGATCAGCTGCGGCTCTACTCGGGGGCAAAATTCCAGCCCATCGGCACGGCGTTGCCGGGGGCGGTCTGCGCCGTGACAGGCCTGACCGATACCTACCCCGGGGAGGGGCTGGGCTTTGAGCCCGATGCCGCCGCCCCGGCCCTGGAGCCGGTGCTGCGCTACCGGGTACAGCTGCCGGAACACTGCGACGTCCACACCGCCCTGCGCCAGCTGCGGGAACTGGAGCAGGAGGACCCCCTGCTCCATGTGGTGTGGGACGAGCGGCTGGGGGAGGTGCACCTTCAGCTCATGGGCGAGGTGCAGATGGAAATCCTGCAAAGCCTGCTCAAACGCCGCTTCGGGCTGGAAGTCACCTTTGACGAGGGCGGCATCCTGTATAAAGAGACCATCAACACCAGGGTGGAGGGGGTGGGCCACTATGAGCCTCTGCGCCACTACGCCGAGGTGCATCTGCTACTGGAGCCGGGCGAGCCGGGCAGCGGCATCCGGCTGGATTCCTCCTGCCGGGAGGATACCCTGGCCGCCAACTGGCAGCGGCTGATCCTCACCCATCTGGCCGAGAAAACCCACCTGGGCCCCCTGACCGGCGCACCGCTGACCGATGTGCGCATCACCCTGGCTTCCGGCCGGGCCCACCCCAAGCACACCGAGGGCGGGGACTTCCGCCAGGCCACCTACCGGGCGGTGCGGCAGGGCCTGCGCACCGCCCAGGCGGCGGGAGGCTGCATGCTGCTGGAACCCTGGTATGAGTTCAGACTCCGCCTGCCCCAGGAGAACGTGGGCCGCGCCCTGGCCGATATGCCCCGCCTCTGCGCCGAGTTCGAGGCACCTCTCTCGGAAGGGGAGACGGCGGTGCTCTCGGGCAAGGCGCCGGTGTCGGAACTGCGGGTATATGCCCGGGAGGTGGCGGCCTACACCCGGGGCCGGGGCCAGCTGACCTGCCTGCCCTGCGGCTACGCGCCCTGTCATAATCCGGAAGAGGTCATCGCTGCGGCGGGCTACGATGCCGACGCTGACACCGACAACACCGCCGACTCGGTGTTCTGCTCCCACGGGGCGGGGTACAACGTCCACTGGGACGAGGTCCCCAGCCATATGCACCTGCCCAGCGTGCTGGACCGGGATACCCGCATCGCCCGGAGCATGGCCCAGGAGGGGGACCGCAGTGCCCGGGCCGCCCGGGCGGCGGCCTACCGGGGCACCCTGGCCGAGGACAAGGAGCTCATGGCCATTTTCGAGCGCACCTACGGCCCCATCCGCCGGGACCCCCGTCAGGCCATGCGCCCGGTGAAAAAGCAGCCGCCCGCCCCGGCGGCACCTCAGCCGCCCGCCGCGCCCCGTCCCGAGGGCCCCGAGCACCTTCTGGTGGACGGCTACAACGTGATTTTTGCCTGGGATGACCTCAAGGCCCTGGCTGCCGACAATCTGGATGCCGCCCGCCGCAAGCTCATGGACATTCTGTGCAACTATGCGGGCTACCGCAAATGTGTGCCCATTCTGGTGTTCGACGCCTACAAGGTCAAGGGCGGCAGCCGGGAGGTGGAAAAATACCACAACCTCTACGTCGTCTACACCAAGGAGGCCGAGACCGCCGATATGTATATCGAAAAGACCACCCACGAGATCGCCAAGCAGTACCGCACCCGGGTGGTTTCCTCCGACGGCGCCGAGCAGCTCATCATTCTGGGCAACGGCGCCCTGCGGGTGTCCTCCAAGGCATTCCGGGAGGAGGTCCGGGCCGTGGAGGCGGAGATCCGGGAATTCCTGACCCAGTAAACCGCATACAGACAAAACAAAACCGCAGAGCCGGGCAGGCTCTGCGGTTTTGTTTTGTACAAGGCGTTATTTGTTTTTGTGGATGCGGACCACCAGCCCGGACAGGGCCAGCAGGCCGATGAGGTTGGGAATGACCATCAGGCCGTTGAAGAAGTCGGACAGCTCCCACACCAGGTCCACCTTGAGGGCGGAGCCCACCAGCACAAAGAGGACGACGATGACGCTGTACACCGGCAGCATCTTTTTGCCGAACAGCGCCTTGAAGTTGACCTCGCCGAAGAAGTACCAGCCGATGATGGTGGAGAAGGCAAAGAACAGCATGCAGATGGCGATGAAGACGTCGCCGAAAGCGCCGAAGGACTGGTTGAAGGCCCCCTGGGTCAGGGCGGTGCCCTGCAGCCCGGTGGGGATGAGGCCGGAGGTGATGACCACCAGGGCGGTGAGGGTCAGGATGACGAAGGTGTCGAAGAAGACGCCGATCATGGCGATGACGCCCTGGTCCTGGGGATGCTCCACCTTGGCGAGGGCGTGGGCGTGGGGGGTGGAGCCCATGCCGGCCTCGTTGGAGAAGAGACCGCGGGCCACGCCGTAGCGCATGGCTTCCCGCACCGTCACGCCCGCGATGCCGCCGGCGATGGCCTGGGGTTCAAAGGCCAGCACAAAGATCTGGGCGAAGGCGTTGGGGATGAGATTCCAGCGCATGACCAGAATGATCAGACAGCCCACAATGTAAAAGACCGCCATGATGGGGACCAGCTTTTCGGTGACGAAAGCCAGACGCTTGACGCCGCCCAGAAAGATGAAAGCCGCAATGACGGCGACCACCGCGCCCACGGCCAGCTTGTTGACGCCGAAGGCATTGTGGAAGGCGTCGCTGATGGAGTTGGACTGGACCATGTTGCCCAGGAAGCCCAGGGCCAGCACAATGGCCACCGAGAAGAACCCGGCCAGGAACTTGCCGAACTTGCCCTTGAAGGCGGCGCGGATGTAGTAGGCGGGGCCGCCGGTGACCTGACCGTCCACGGTGGTCTTGAAGGTCTGGGCCAGGATGGCCTCGGCGTAGATGGTGGCCATGCCGAAGAAGGCGGATACCCACATCCAGAAGATGGCGCCGGGGCCGCCGCCGGCCAGGGCGGTGGCACAGCCGGTGATGTTGCCGGTGCCCACCTGGGCGGCCACGGCGGTGGTCAGTGCCTGGAAGGAGCTCATGCCGTCCTTGCCGGCCTCCTTGCCGTGGAGGCTGAACTCCCCGAACATGCCCCGCAGTCCGTGCCCGAACTTGAAGATCTGCACAAATCCCAGCCGGATGGTAAAGTAGATGCCGGTGCCGCACAAAAGAAACAGCAGCAGGTTGTTCCACAAAAAGTCGCTGGCCGAATGGACCAGCAGGGTAAACTCTTCCATATTTCCCACTCACTTTCCTATTCCTATGCTCTCGCCATCCCGGCCGCACCGCAGCAGCCCGGGATGGTCACCGCCCGGGAATACACCTCCGTCGGCGGCGCGTCGAAACATAGCGTACCATGTTTCTTTGATAAAGTCAAGTGTGCACGGACTGCGAACAATCTTGCTTGCAAAGGCGGGCGCTGTATGGTATCATCAGAAAAACGACGGAAATCCATCCAAAATTTACAGGGAGGCACAGGAGTATGAAAAGCATCAAACCCGGCCGGGGCCCTTCCGGAATGGAAGTGGTCTTTGGGGTATTCAGTGTGGCGTTCGGTGTGTTCTGGACGGTGCTGGCTTTCTCCATGACCCGGGGACTGGGCCTTTTCGGACTGATCTTTCCCCTGTTCGGCGTGTTCTTTGTGGTGATGGGCCTGATCCGGACTGCCTACTCCATACACAATGCTTTCGGCAAAAACCGGTACTCGGAGTACGACATCACCGACGACGGGGAGGAACCGGATCCCTTTGATCCCCGCAACGCCCACCGGGAGGATATGTACCGGGACAACGCTGCCCGGTCCGCACCGTATGGCGCAGGCTCCTCCGCCCCGGCGGGAGGCTTCTGCCCCTACTGCGGCGCGCCGGTGGAGGCCGACTATGAGTTCTGCCGCCGCTGCGGAAAAAAGCTGTCCTGACCGGGACAGGCTGACAGACAACATCAGAAAGACCGCCCCGCCGGATATGGATGCCCGGCGGGGCGGTCTTTGCGTTTTTTCAGGCAGGGGAGGGCTTCAGCCGGTGCCTGCGTCCTCAAACTGGGCGCGGTAGAGGGCACAGTAGGCGCCGCCCTTTGCCAGCAGCTGGGCGTGGGTGCCCTGCTCAGCCACGCAGCCGTTCTGCAAAAGCAGGATCTGGTCGGCGTTCTGGATGGTGGACAGCCGGTGGGCAATGACAAAGCAGGTGCGCCCCTGCATCAGGGTCAGCATGGCTTTCTGGATGCGCTGCTCGGTGCCGGTGTCCACGTTGGAGGTGGCCTCGTCCAGGATCAGCATGGGGGCATCCAGCAGCATGGCCCGGGCGATGGTCAGCAGCTGGCGCTGACCTTTGGAGATGTTGGCGCCGCCGTCCTGCAAGACCGTGTCGTACCCCTGGGGCAGGGACAGAATGAACCGGTGGATGTGGGCGGCCCGGGCGGCCTCCATGACCTCCTGCCGGGTGACGCCCGGTTTGCCGTAGGCGAGGTTTTCATAGATGGTTCCGGTGAACAGCCAGGTATCCTGCAATACCATGGAGTAGGCCTGCCGCAGGCTGGCCCGGGTCAGGTGCAGGATGTCGCGGCCGTCCATCGTGATGGTGCCCCGGTCGGGGTCGTAGAACCGCATGAGCAGGTTGATGATGGTGGTCTTGCCTGCACCCGTGGGTCCCACAATGGCGATGGTCTGGCCGGGCCTGGCAGTCAGGCTGAGCCCCCGCAGCACCGGAGCGTCGGGGGAGTAGCCGAAGTCGATGTCCCGCAGGGTGACCTCACCGCGGACGGCGGCAGGGTCCAGCATTTCGGCGTCGGGGGCGTCGGGGGTCTCCTCCGGCTGATCCAGCAGGGTAAACACCCGCTCCGCCGCCGCCAGGGTGGACTGGAGCTCGCTGAACAGGTTGGCAAACTCGTTGATGGGCCCCGAAAATTTGCGGGAGTAGAGCACAAAGGAGGACACGCTGCCCAGGGAAATCCATCCCGCCATGTAGAGCACTGCCCCCAGCGTGCTCACCAGTGCCAGGGAAAGGTTGTTGATGAATCCCACCGAGGGCCCCGTCATGCTGGCAAAGCAGTCGGCGCGGTAGTTGGCCTCGCAGGCGGCGGTGTTTTTCTCGTCGAACCGGTGGAGGAATACGTCGCCCCGGCCATAGGCACGGATGGTCTCCAGGCCGCCGGTCATCTCCTCGGCGTAGCCGTTGAGCTCTCCCAGGGCGATGGACCGGTCCCGGTAGAGGGGGCGGACCTTTCTGGCCCGGTAGCGGGTGAACAGGATGGAGGCCGGAATGGTGAGCAGGAAAGGCAGGAACAGGAGCGGCGAGATGCTCAGCATCATGAAAAAGGAACCGGCCACCGTCAGCAGATTGGCCATCATCTGGATCAGGTCGGTGGACAGCATGGTGCTGATGGTGTCAATGTCGTAGGACAGCACGCTCAGGGCGTCGCCGATGGCATGGCTGTCGTAAAAGCGGACGGGCAGCCGCATGAGGTGCTCGAACACGTCCCTGCGCAGCCGGTAGACCACGTCCCGGGCGATGCGCACCATGAGAGCTGCCAGCAGGTAACTCAGCGCCGCCGAGATCAGATAAGCGATCAGCATCCACTTGGCATAGTAGAGCACTGCGTCAAAGTCCACCTGTCCCTGACCCGGGCGCAGGGCATCCACGGCGTAGCCGCTGAGTTTGGGGCCCACCAGCGCCAGCAGGTTGCTGGCAATGCTGATGAGGATGGACAGCGCCAGCAGACGGCGGCAGCCGGCCAGATAGTGCCACAGCCGCCGCAGAATGACGCCGGCACCCTGTTTGGGCCGCTCAAAGGATTTGCTGGGACCGGCGTGACCGCCCAGACCTTTGTTTTCTCGCATGTCAGTCCACCTCCCCCATCTGTGCCTCGGCAATGGCGCGGTAGGCCGGGCAGTTCTGCATCAGCTCCTCGTGCCGTCCCTGGCCGATGGCGCTGCCCTCCTCCAGCACCAGGATGAGGTCGGCGTGGCGGATGGTGCTGACCCGCTGGGCCACGATCACCTTGGTCACGCCGGAAAATCCCCGGGCCAGGGCATGGCGCAGGGCGGCGTCGGTCTTGTAGTCCAGCGCCGAGGAACTGTCGTCCAGGATGAGAATCTCCGGCTTGCCCGCCATGGCACGGGAGAGCAGCACCCGCTGCTTCTGCCCGCCCGAAAGGTCGGACCCCCGGGCGGCGATGTGCCCGTCCAGCCCGCCGGGGCGGGTCCGGATAAATTCTGCCTGGGCATTTTCGGCGGCGCGGAGCATAGCCTCCCGGTCAAGGCCGCGGCCGAAATCAATGTTGTCGGCCAATGTTCCGGCAAAGAGAAAATCGTTCTGGAACACCACGCCGAACATTTTGTGCAGCTCCTGGGAAGGAATGCTGCGCAGATCCCGGCCATGGATCAGGATGCGTCCGGCGTCGGGGTCATAGGCCCGCAGAAGCAGCCGCAGCAGGGTGGACTTGCCGCAGCCGGTGGGCCCGATGATGCCCAGCGTCTGGCCGGGCTGGAGGGAAAAACTGATGTTGTACAGATCCTTTTCCGCCTTGCCGTAGGAAAAGCTGACGCCCTCAAAGGCAAGGTGGGCGTTGTCCGGTGCGGCGGGAATGGGGACGACCAGCATGTCGTCGGGGGCGGAGAGCACCTCCGCCACCCGGCGGCCGCTGGCAATGCCCTTGGACAGCATGACAAAAATGCGGGAGACCGCCATCAGAGCGTTGAGGATCATGGTGAAATAGCTCAGAAAGGCGATGATGGCCCCTGGCTGGCTGGCTCCGGCGTTGACCCGCAGGGCGCCCACCACCACCACGCCGGTCAGCCCCGCGTTGAGGATGGCGTTGATGAGCGGGTTGGTGGCGTTCATCAGCAGCCCGGCCCGGTATTCCCGGGCGGCGGTCTCCCGGTTGGCCTCGTCAAAGCGGCCGGTCTCGTATCCGGTCTTGGACAGTGCCTGGATGACCCGGATGCCCGCCATGCTCTCCTTGGCACGCCGGACCATGCCGTCCATGGCGGTCTGGGTGTCGGTGTACAGCCGGATGCCCCGGCGGGACAGCGCCCACACCCCCGCCACCAGCAAGGGCAGGGGCAATACCAGCACACAGGCCAGCACCGGGTCGAGGAACAGCGTCATGGCCACGCCGCCCAGCAGCATGATGGGGGCGCGCACCGCCATGCGCTGCATGCGGTCGATCATCTCGTGGACATGGTAGGTGTCCGACGTCAGGCGGGAGATGAGGGAAGGTGTGGTGAACCCGTCCACCTGCCCGCTGGAAAGCCGCAGCACCCGGCGGAACAGATCAAACCGGATGCGCCGGGTGACCTGCCGGGAAATGCCGGCGGACATGCGGTTGGCGATGATGTTGAAGACAAGCCCCGCCGCCGCACAGGCCACCATGCCGCCGCCCCACATCAGAATAGCGTTCATCTGTTTTTGGGGAACGAGGTCGTCCAGAATGACCTGGAGCATCCAGGGCAGAAGCAGCTCGGCCAGGGTGCCCAGGACCTTGATGACCATTTCCAGGGCGATGCTTGCCCGGAACGGCATCAGATAGGAGAAAATGC
Source organism: uncultured Gemmiger sp. (assembly GCA_944388125.1). Taxonomy (GTDB): domain Bacteria; phylum Bacillota; class Clostridia; order Oscillospirales; family Ruminococcaceae; genus Gemmiger. The sequence goes on from CALXHO010000006.1 coordinate 18,747, forward strand.
GTCTCATAAAATTCCTCCCCGGAACAGTGTGGCAGGTCAGACAAGGGACTGGGCACGGTCAGCCAGGCGGGCCAGCAGCACATCCAATGCCTCCCGCTCCTCGTCGGTCATGCCCTCCAGCAGCAGGGAGCGCCAGCTCTTCCGGGCCGCCCGCACGGCGGGCAGCACGGCCTGGGCCTTGTCGGTGGGGTAGACCTCCACGGCGCGGCGGTCGTCGGAACTGCGGCGGCGGGTGACAAAGCCGTTTTCCTCCAGTGAGGTCATCTGCCGGGTGACGCTGCTGCGGTTGACGTGCAGCTCCCGGGCGATCTGGTCCTGGGTGATGCCGGGCTTGGCACAGACAATGGGAATGTAGGAACTCTGGTAGGAACTGAGCCCCGTGCTGCGCAGGGCCTCGTCGTGATAAAGGTTGGAACACCGGGCAATGGTGTTGATGTAACGCATGGTGTAGTGATCCATCGGGTATCCTCCTGCGGGAAAAACTGTTGCGCGTTTAATTATTGCACATGCAATTATTATGCACGCAACAATTTTTTCTGTCAAGCGGGGAGAATTTCTCCGCGGCCGGCAACCCCCGCGCCGGTGGAGAAAGCAGCTCTCTTGACAGGGAAGCGTTGCCTGTGGTAAACTACATTTGTTAGCAAAAGCTAACCAGCGCGCAGACCGGCCCGAATCCCCGGGCAGACTGCGGCGGAGGGGAGTTTTCCCGTTTGCCGCGGCACAGTGTCCCCGCGCTGTTTTTTACTCCGTGGGTTAGCAAATGCTAATGACGATATACACAAACATGAAGATATAATTTTTCCGTTTTATACAAAGACCTGCAGACAAAAAGGAGGCTCCCATGCTGGAATCCTATCTCGTGGCCCACTGTGCGCCCACCCTGGCCAACCTCAAGACGGCCAGTCTTTTCCGCTGTCCCTGCCCCGGCCCCGGGGAGCTGGAACGCTGGCGGCAGGAGCTGGGGCACAAGGGCATTGAACTGACGGTGCTGCGGTGTGACGGCACCCATGTTCTGGTCTACGTCTACCGCCCCGCCCGGCTGCGGGCAGACCTCTGCCGTCCGGGAGCGGGGAGCATTCTGCGCCCCTACGGGTACACCGGCACTGACCCCGAAGCCGCCCTGCACCGTCTGCGGCAGCGGCTGGCGGACGGCGGGGACTTTCCCCATGAGATCGGGGTGTTTCTGGGCTATCCCCTGGGGGATGTGGCGGGATTCATCCGGCATGGGGGCAAAAATTGCCGCTGCATGGGTTGCTGGAAGGTCTACTGCAATGAGTGCGAGGCCCGGCGCACCTTTGCCCGCCTGAAAAAGTGCAGCGAGGTCTACGGCAGACTGTGGCGGCAGGGCCGCACCGTCTCCCAGCTCACCGTGGCCGCCTGACACCAAAAACAGAATACCGGAAAACGGCGCGTCCCGGAGGGCATAAGGTCCCCGGAACGCGCCGTTTTTGTTTTCTCTCGGCCGGGCGGAACCCGGATACAAATCGGACGAATTTGGCCGTATAATAAAAGGTGAAAAAGACCATCCCGGAAAGCAAGGAACCCGCCGTGAAACCCATTCTCATTGTGGATGACGAGGAAGCCATCGTCGGCCTGATCAAGCGCACCCTGACGGATGCAGGCTACCCCTGCGTGGGGGTGACCAGCGGCGTGGAGGCCGCCGACCTGCTGGAACAGAAGCACTTTGACCTGGTGGTGCTGGACGTCATGATGCCGGAGGTGGACGGCTACGATCTGCTGCGGTATATCCTGCCCACCGGCACCCCCACCATCTTCCTGACGGCCAAGGGTGCTCTGGCCGACCGGGTGCGGGGGCTGCAGATGGGGGCGGACGACTACATCGTCAAGCCCTTCGAGCCCGCCGAGCTGGTGGCCCGGGTGGAGAGCGTGCTGCGCCGGGCGGGGCGGGGGACGGTGAGCTTTTCCGCCTGGGACGTGAAAGTGGACACCGCTGCCTGCCGGGTGACCAAAGGGGGCGAGCCGGTGGCCCTGACCCCAAAGGAATACGACCTGCTCATGCTGCTGCTTCGCAACCGGGGAAGCGTGCTCTACCGGGATTACCTCTATGAGACGGTGTGGGGGGAGGATGAAATGCTGGACAACACCCGCACCCTGGACACCCACATCCAGCGCCTGCGCAAAAAGCTGGGCTGGGAGACAAAGATCACCACCATCCACCGGGTGGGCTACCGACTGGAGGGGGAGGACACATGAAACGGTTTGCTTTTCCGACGCTGGCCCTTGGGGTCATGCTGACCCTGTGCGCCTGCACGGGAGAGGCCGGGAATGCTTCTCCCCATTCCACCACTCTGTCCGATACCGCGGATACCGCCGAGACAGCCGGGACAGCCGCCTCCGACCCCACGGACTCCCCGGCCACTGCCGGTCCCCTGCACATGGTCTGGGCGGGCAGCGATACTCCCAGCGCCGCCGAAGGGCAGCTGTATGAGACGGCCTCCACCTATCTCTATGATCCCCGCTGCCTCACCGCCGTGGACCTGGAGACCGGGGTCCAGCGGGTGCTGTGCAACCGGACCGGCTGTGCCCACAACAGCCCCGACTGTGACGCCTGGGTCTGTGAGGCGGGGCTGAGCCTGGCCCAGTGCGGCGCCTTTGCGGAGGACGGCGTGCTCTACCGGGTTTATGCCACCGACCCGCACCACGGCATGGGCGGAGAGCTGCGCTCCCGCGTGGAGGTCAGCGCCCTGGACGGCAGCGGCCGCACCCTGCTGTGCGAGGATTTTGTCCCGGACGGCAGCTGCACCGACATCACCTGGCTGGCCGACGATACCTTCCTCTACGCCTGCATCTGCTCCAATCCTGCCGTGAACGAGGCGGGGGATACAAAGAACCGGTTTACGGTAGAGCGCATCCCCAAAACGCCCGGCAGCCCGGCGGAGGAACTCTACCAGTGGCAGAGCACCCGCACCGGCAACATGGCGGAGAGCCTGCAGGTGGCGGGGGTCAGCGGGGGGCAGCTGCTGGTGACGCTGACCGAGCTTCCCGCCGAGCACACCGGCAGCCTGGCCGGGGACTATGCCGCCAGCACCACCACGCTGCACGTCCTGGACCTGAACACCTGCACCCTGGGCGACGCCCTTGACAGCTGGACGGTGAGCAGCGGCCAGGCACTTCCCCTGCAGCAAATATATAACGGCCTGCTGTGGACCATCGACGGGGAGGGCACGCTCACCGCTGCGGACCCCATCACCGGGCAGACGGTGGAGCGCTGTCCCGGCATCTGGCCGGAGGAGATGGAGCCCCGGGGCATCTTCGGCCTGTACGGCCGCCGCCTGGTGGCGGACGGCTATGACCGGGCCGCCGACCAGGAACACCGGTACGTCTTTGACCTGGACAGCGGCGCGATGCAGCGGGAACTGCCCGCCACCTGGTACAAGGAGGCGACCAAACCCCGGCTGCCCGCCCTCATGGCCGACGACGGGGAACACCTGATGCTCAAGGTGGAGGAACGCCCCGTCACCCGCACCACAGTGGGGCAGGATGGGGCGGTGATGCAGTATCCCTCCGGCGACTCGGTCTTTGCGGTCATCCCGGCGGAGGACTACCTGGACGGCAGCGAGGACTGGACCACCTGTACCCTGCTGGACACCGAAGAAAACTGACGCAGATCCGATACATTCCGGCGACAATGCGGACGAATTTCCGCCGCAGTGCCGACACATCCCCGGGATACCATAAGGACAAAGGAGGGACCCCGGATGAAACGATGGACAAAACAGACCCGTGCCGGGCAGGCCGCCTGCCTGACCCTGGCTCTTTGCCTGACCCTGAGCCTTGGCGGCTGCGGGCCGCAGACTGAGACCGAGACGGCACCCTCTGCCCTCAGCCCCGAGACCGCCGCCCCGGGCAGCGAAGCCCCCGGAACCGCTGCCGCCGGGGATGGGGAAATCCGTATCCTCTCAAGCGGTACCCTCCACGCCTCGGCGGGGGAGGATGGCTTCTACCTGCCCCAGGTGGTGGGGGATGCGGTGCTGGGCACGGTGGTGGATTTTGCCACCGGGGAGCAGCGGGTGCTCTGCAATGAACCCGGCTGTACCCATGACAGCCCTGACTGCGGGGCCTGGCTGCGCAGTACCGGGGACCTGGGGACACAGGCCGCCGACAGCTGCGCCCTGCTCCGGGACGGCGACGTTCTGCTCTGGCTGGTTTTTGACGATCCCCTCTCGGAGGGGGAAAGCTACGCCGACCTCAGCTCCCCCGACGGCAGCGGCCGAACCCGGCTGGCGGACAGCCTGCCGGTGCTCTGCCCGGCCTGGTCCAACTGGCCCAACGGCTTTTTCTCGGATGGGGAGAGCTGGTATTTCCTCACCTCTCAGGACGGTTCCGATGCCTTTCTGAGCCGCCTGGACCCGGACACCGGTGCCCTCACCGTCACCCAGCTGCCCGACGGCAGCCCCGGCGCCATGATCGGCACCGACGGCGGCAGCGTCCTCTTCTGGCAGGAGCGCTCCGACGGTTCCCGGCAGCTGCTGGCCCTGGACCCGGCTGCCGCCCGGGTGGAGGAACGGGACAGCTGGCTGGCCGGACGGGACGTGCTGGGGGCTGCGGCCTCTGACGGTACTATCTACGGGTTGGTGCGGCAGGGGGAGACCCTTCTCCTGCAGGCTGGCCCGGCGGAGGGCGAGCCCAAAACCGTGACTGAACTGCCCGCCTGCCCCGACGGCGCGCAGGCCGTGGCGGCCTCTCTGGCCGGCCCCTTTGAAAATACCCTGATGGTGGACCTCTATTTCCCCAATGCCGATGACGGAGCCTCCACCCCCGCCCTGCGCTGCGGGGTGGAGCTGGACACCGGCGCCTGCCATACCCTGGAAGCCACCTGGCAGACCGGGGCCGAACCGGAACCGCCGCTGCTGCTGGCGGCGGGGGAGGATACCCTCTGGCTGGCCATGACCCACAGCCCGGCGGAAAGCGTCACAGTGGACCCGGCAGGTACGCCCTCCCGCCAGGAGACCAGCACCGCCCGGACGGTACTGACCCTTGCCGCCGACTATCTCACCGGCAGCGGCGAGACCCGCCCGGTCACCACGCTGACCGGGGAATTCACCGCCCACATCCCCCGTTGACCCTATTCCCGAAAAGAAAGGAGTGCCCCGGCCATGAAGTTTTCCACCAAGCTCAGCCTGAGCTTTGCGGCGCTGCTGGCGGCCGCCCTGTGTGCGGTGGGCCTTGCCATGGTGGGCCGCAGCTTTGCCGACGGCATTGCCTCGGCGGGGCGGACCTTCAGCGCCCGGCAGTACGCCGAAAAATATTCCATCGAGAGCACCATCCTCTCCCAGCCGGTGACCGCCGGGGGCGGCTACACCATCTCCGCCCTGAGCGGCGCGGTACAGAGCTTTGCCGAGCAGACCCCCGGCAGCTGCATGGCCCTCTATCTGGACGGCCGCAACAGTGTTTACTCCAACCTGCCCCGGGGTATCTCCCGCACCGACCAGCTGGCGGCGCTGGAGGCCGGCACCGGGCAGAGCAGCTATCTCCGTGCGGAGGGGCAGACCTGGCTGCTCCTGACCGTGCCCCTCAACATTCCCGGCGTGGAGGCGGTGCTGCTCAGCGCCTACGATGTGACCAGCGTCTTTGCCAGCCGGGACGCCCAGCTGACCGCCTGGTTCGTGGCGGCGGTGGCGGTGCTGGCGGCGGGTGCCGGGGCGGCAGGGGCCGTCAGCCGGTCGCTGACCCGCCCTCTGACCCGGCTGCAGAGCGCCAGCAGCCGCATTGCGGCGGGGGACTACACCCAGCGCACCCGGGTCGATACCGACGACGAGATCGGCGCCCTCAGCCGCAGCTTTGACGCGATGGCCGGAGCGGTGGAAAGCCGCATCGCCGCCCTGGACCAGAACGTCCGCCAACAGAAGGATTTTATTGCAGCTTTTACCCACGAGATCAAGACTCCCATGACCAGCATGCTGGGCTACGCCGACCTCATGCGGGCCCGGCCCCAGAGCGCCGAGACCCAGCGGGAGGCCGCGGGCTATATTTTCCGGGAGACCCACCGTCTGGAGGAGCTCAGCCGCAAGCTGCTGGCTCTCATGGGTCTGGAAAACCTCTCCGATGGGGAGGAGAGCGCCATCCGCAAGGCGCCCGTCACCGACCGGGCCCTCTTTGCCCGGCTGGACCGGGCCATGCAGACCGCTGCCCCGGACGCGGTGCCCATCCGCTGGCAGCCGGGGGACTGCACCGTGCTGGCCGACGCCGCCCTGCTGGACGATCTGCTGCGCAACCTCATCCTCAACGCCCGCCGCGCCTGCGCGGGCAAGCCCGACGGCTGCGTCACCGTCTCCTGCCGGGCCGAGGGGAAAGACGCCGTGTTTGCCGTGCAGGACAACGGCTGCGGCATTCCGGCGGAGGACCTGCCCCGGGTGGTGGAGCCCTTTTACATGGTGGACAAGTCCCGTGCCCGGGCGGGAGGCGGCAGCGGCATCGGCCTGACCCTCTGCCAGCGCATTGCCCAGCTCCACGGCAGCCGCCTGGAATTTGCAAGTACGGTGGGGCAGGGGACTACCGTGTCCCTGCGCCTGCCCCTTGAACCCGATCAACCGGAAAAGGAGGCCGTCCATGCGCCTGAATGAGACAAAATGGATGCGCCGGTTTTCGGCGCTGGAACCAAAGACCCGCCGGGCGGTGCTGCTCTGCGGGGCGGCGGTGGTGCTGTGCCTGGTGCTGCCTCCCGCGGTGTTTGCCCTGTGGGATGGCCTGCTGCTGGGCGGCACCCGTTCCCGCCCCGCCCCCGAGGGCACCCAGCCTCTCTCCGATGCAGGGCGGCAGAACACCACCGCCTGCCTGCTGTACGACTGCGCCCATCTTCTGGGCATTGACCCGGCCCGGGGCAGCGTCTATGAGGGCTGGACCGAGCAGCCGCTGGAAGACTCCGACCTGGCCGAGGCCCGGACCCGCTGCCGGACCGTGGTGGAGCGGGCAGGGGAGCTGGGCCTGCTGGAGTCCTGGCAGACGGAGGACATTCTTGCCCTCTTTGATGACCCGGCCTATACCCTGACGGCGGCCACCGCCCCGGCGGGTCTGACCGCCTATACTCTGAGCTATACCGGCCGCCCGGCGGAACCGGCAGAGGCCCCGGCGATGGCTGCCACCCCCGAGACCGCGTCCACCCCCGAAACAGCCGCCCCTGAGTCCTCCCGGTCCATCTGGCTATCCATGACGCTGACGGCGGAGGGAACCCCTCTGGCTTTTGACTGGCAGGACAGCTGGGCCCCCTGGGGCGCCGAACTGCCGGAGGATGCCCTGACCGGGGCCCTCGCCCTGATGGGCGTGGAAGAGTTTGATGACTGGCAGCTGCTGGAATGGTCCGATCGCCTGCCCGACGCGGGACAGTGCGCCTACTCGGCCCAGGCCCAGCTGTATGTCAGCGTCAACCGCAACAGCGGCCTGAGCATCACCGCCGCCAGCATGACGGAGGAGGAACTGGCCGGCATCTACGGGGAGGAGGATTCCCAATGAAACGACCCATCGTCACCCTTTTGTGTACTCTGACGGCTGCGGCGCTGCTGGCGGGCTGCGGCCCGGACACCGACGCCGTTCCCGCCGTCCCTGAATCCGACCCCACAGCCACAGGAGAGAGCAGCCCGGCCGCCGCACCCTCCGGCACGGATGCCCCCGCACAGCAGAAGCCTGATCTGCGCCCCCTGACCCAGGGGGCGGACAGCGCTTACTATACCTTCGGCCAGGGGCAGGGGGAGGACGGGATGCACCTGATCCTCTATGCCATCGACTATGACAAACAGCAGGCCGCACCCGTCTGCACCAAAGCGGGATGCAGCCACGATACCCCCGACTGTGAGGCCTGGCTGCCCGACCAGAACTACCGCACCATCGGCTCCGACGGGCAGGAGGTGTTCACCCTCTGCACCGTGGTGGGCAGCGACGATGCCTTTCTGGAAAGCACATCCCTCTCCGGGGGCGGAGTGCAGACGATGGCCACGCTGCCCGCCCGGGAAGGCCAGGTCTATGACTGGACCCTGGGCGCGGCGGATGAGGAGTTGGTCTGCCTGGGGGCGGTACACTATGATGCGGTCATCGGCTCTGGCAAACCCATGATCCCCGCCGCGGCGGTGGTCTCCCGGGCGGACGGCACCGTTCATCTGTACGACGCCCCCGACGAGGCCGCCGCCCGACCCGACGGCGCCACGGCGAGCACCACCTTTGCCGGGGCCGAGGGGCGCAGCCTGTATTTTCTGGTTTCGCTGCACAGTAAGAGCAGTGACACCCAGTCCTACTGTGAGCTGTGGGCCCTTGATGTGGACAGCACCCGGTGGCATCGGGTGAGCGGCTTTGCAGGCGGTATCACCAATGCAGGTACCGAATATTACGAGGTCACCCGGTCAGCCCGGCCCGGGCAGGGGAAAACCGTCATCCATGTGGACAAGGCGGAGGGCAGCATCCGCACGGTGGATGTGACCACCGGGGAGGAGACCCTCCTCTGCACCGGCCTGCCCGGCGCCCCGGGAGAGTACGACAGCTACGACGTCACCCGCCTGCAAAACTGGTACTCTGTGGTTGTCAGCCGGCGGGACATCACCACCCAGCAAAGTCAGACCCGGTGGTTTCTGGTCCCCGCGGAAGGCGGCGACCCGGTGCCCGTGGATCTCTGCCAGTACAGCGACGCCCGGGGCAGCCAGCCGGTCAAACTCGTGGACGAGTGCGGCGGGATGTTCTACTGCCAGTACGACATCACCAACGAGCCCTACACCGGCGTGGGCAAGGATGGGGTAGCGGGCACCTTTGACAACTATCACCTGCTTTACGGGCTGCTCCGTGTGGAGGACGCCCTTGCCTCCCGCCCCGCCTACACCGAGGTATTTGTGGAGTGACGTATTTTTTACAAGTGAAGAAACAGACCTGTTATCGATGATAAAGTGCGTTCCATGACACAATGCACAAAAATTCCGGGTCAAAATTTACAAAAAACCTTTACACTCCTGAGACAAAACGGATACATCCCCGCGTTATTCTGGATATACAGCAAGCGACGGACCCCCGAAAGCCGCCCCCGGCTCACCGCATCCCGGCCCCTTCGGCCGGCAGGATGCGGCAGCCGGGCGGCGTCCTTTTTCCGCCGCAGGAAGTTGACAGACGAGGAGGAAGTACCGGATGGAACAGCGCACAGGAGGACGGCCCCAGCGGAGAAGAAACGTCTACCACGGCACCCAGGCACAGCGCCAGGATGTCCGCCGTGTGCGCACGGCGCCGCCTCCACCCCAGCCCGGAGCATCCCGGCCCCGCAGCGGGCGGGCGGATGCTTCCTACCGCCGGTATGCCACCCAGAAGCGCCGCCACCGGGCACTGCGGCAGCTGATGTTTCTGGTATCGGGGCTGCTGGTCGTGGGAGCCTGTGTGCTGGTCGTCACCCAGAGCAAGTTCTTCCCCATCCATGGGGAGGAGCCGGAACCGGTGCAGCCTGCCGCGGCCATGACGGACGTTACCGCCGAGGAAGCCAAATCCGGTTTCATTGTGGCGGTGGACCCGGGCCACGGAGGCGGGGACATCGGCGCCGAGGGCGTCTACTTTGACGAGTGGGAGATGACCTGGAAAACCGCCGGCTACCTCATGGACCTGCTGGAAGCGGACGATCGTTTTTCCCCCTTCCTGACCACCGACGGCAACGAGTATGAGAAGGCCAGCCAGCGGGCGGCCAATGCGGTGGAGGGCGGTGCCCAGCTGCTCATCTCCATCCACGGCAACTCGGGGGACGACCCCAGCTATACCGGGTTTGAGTGCTATCCCGTGCCCCCGGGACGTACCTACAACGCCGAGAGCCTGGCCTTTGCCCAGCTCATTGCCGACGGGTTCGGCGCTGCCAACGAGAACCTCCGCGGCCAGAACGGCGTGCGCTACATATACTACGACGCCAACAACGAAAAGAAGATCTACGAGGTGTCGGACACCAGCGTCCATACCGATCCCACCTTCACCCTGCTGGAGGAATGCGGCTGCCCCGCCGTGCTGGCGGAACAGTGCTTCATCACCAGCCCCCAGGATGTGGAGGCCTTCGGGGACGACGACGGCTGCCATGCCGCCGCCCAGATCTACTACGACGCCATCTGCAGCTGGTACGAGACCTACGGCCAGCCTTCCTGAGCCATCCTCCCCTTGCTTTGCTGCAAGCGATATACACAAACACCACGCCCCGCCGGAAACATCCTCCCGGCGGGGCGTGGTGTTTATCTTTATTTTGGATTTTGGAAAAAGTACTCACTCCGGGTCGGCGGGAGTGGTGGTCTGTTCCAGAAAATAGGGCTCGAAATGATGCAGGTCGTCAATGCGGGCGGTGGCGGCGTAGTAGACGCCGTCGGGGCGGTATTCCTCGGTGAACACATTGCCCCGGGTGCGCAGAATGTCCGCCAGGGCCAGCTTGTCGTAGGGCAGCAGCACCTCAATGCGCCGCACCCGGGCGCTGAGGATGCCGTCCAGCCGGGCGATCAGATCGTCCAGCCCACGGCCGGTGCGGGCGCTGGTCAGCAGGATGTCCGGGTCAAAGGACACCGCCCCCGCCTTGTCGCACTTGTTGTAGACGGTCAGCCGGGGAATCTCCCCGCAGCCCAGCTCGTCCAGCACCTCGTCGGTGACGGCCAGCTGTTCGGGGGCTGACGGGTCGCTGGCGTCGGCCACCCGCACCAGCACATCGGCAAAGGCAGCCTCCTCCAGCGTGCTCTTGAAGGCGTCCACCAGATGGTGGGGCAGGCGGCTCACAAAGCCGACGGTGTCCACCAGCACCACGTTGAGGCCGCTGGGCAACGTCAGCCGCCGGGCGGTGGGGTCCAGGGTGGCAAACAGCATGTCCGCCTCAAAGATCTCCGCCCCGCACAGGGCGTTCATCAGGCTGCTCTTGCCCACGTTGGTGTAGCCCACCAGCGCCACCACCGGCACCCCGCTCTTGCGGCGGGCCCGGCGGGTCTCGCCCCGGCGCTTCTCCATTTCCTCCAGACGGTTTTCCAGCGTCTCGATGCGGCGGCGGATGTGACGGCGATCCAGCTCCAGCTTGGTCTCACCGGCGCCGCGGCGGGCACCGGCTCCGCCTCCTCCTCCGCCGCCCTGACGGCTCAGCGCCTCGCCCAAGCCCTGCAGCCGGGGCAGACGGTAGCGCAAAAGGGCCAGCTCGGTCTGCAGCTTGCCCTCGTTGGTGGTGGCACGGGACCGGAAGATCTCCAGGATCAGCATGGTGCGGTCGATGACCTCCACCTGCAACGCAGCGCTCAGGTTGCGCAGCTGGCTGCCGGTCAGCTCCCCGTCAAAGATGGCGGCCTGCGCCCCCGCATTCAGGCAGACCAGCCGCGCCTCGGCCACCTTGCCTTCCCCCAGCATGGTGGCAGCCTCGGGGGTGGAACGCTTCTGGGTCACGGTGGCAACAGCCTGCATGCCGTTTGCCTCGGCCAGGGCGGCCAGCTCGTCCAGACTGCGCTCAGCGTCGAACTTGCCCTGGTCCAGCGCCAGCAATACCACGGGAATGGGACCCTCCCCCTCGGGGCTGACGGGAAAGAGGGCGTCCTCCTCCTCGGGCAGATCGGGGGTCATCTCATCGGTAAGAGGAATCAGTTCACTCATTCGTTTGTTCCTTTCAGCAATGCGTAAGAGCGGCAGGGCACCTCGGTGCCGTCAAACCGGTGGCTGACGCCGCTGTGATGGTAGAAAAATCCCGCCTTTTCCAGCACGGCGCCGGAAGCCACATTGTCGTTGGCATGGCAGGCGCACAGCCACTGGCCGCCCGCCCCGAACCAGTAGTCCCGCACGGCACACAGGGCCTCGGTGGCATAGCCGTTGGACCACCATTTGCGGCCGATGCAGTATCCCGCCTCCCAGGGCTCGCCCATCCGGGTGAGGACCTCGGGCCAGGGGGTGCCGGCCTCGGCGCGGGCCAGACTGATGGAGCCGATCACCACGCCGGAGGCCTTGACTTCGATGGCCCAGTCGTAGAAATCGGGGCGGCTGTACTGTTTGACGACCTCGTTGAGGTACTCGGCGGTCTCCACCCAGGAGCGGTGAGCGGCCCACCGCAGCCAGCGGGTGACCTCCGGGTCGGAGGCCCAGTTGCCGAACATGACCTCGGCGTCGTCAAGGGTGAACCGGCGCAGCACAAGGCGGCCGGTGCGGATGGTCTGTGTACCCGGATGGTCCATGGTCGGGACCTCCTTTCTCAGAAAAAATCGGGGGTCAGGCCTGGGGGCGGAACTTGCGCAGAAGCCCCATGGCCAGCTGCCACAGCTTGCGCAGCTGGGGACGGTAGAGGGAGCAGTAGACGAACAGGATGGCACCCACCGACACAAATTTCAGGATGAAGTGATCGTACAGGATGACCCCCGCCACGGTGGCGGCCAGGGCCAGCAGGAATCCGGAGATGGTGCGCCCGTAGTTGGGAATGGTGCGGTAATAGTATTGCCCGGTGACGGTGCGGTAGAGGAACATGGCGGCGTTGGCGCAGGCCACGGCCACGGCGGCGCCGGTGACGTTGTACAGCGGCACCAGCCAGGCGCACATGCCGAAGTTGACCGCCACGCCCACGGCCACGCCGATGGTGTCGTGGTGGGGACGGCGGGCGATGGCGTTGCCGTAGACGGTGCCCTCAATGAGGATGGCAAACACCGAGGAAAGCATCATGATGGGGAAAAAGCGCAGGCAGGCGCTCTTGGCCGGGAAGATGAGGAAGATGATGTCCTCAAACATGATGAGGCAGCAGAAAAATCCGAACACCAGGAAATTGAGCAGGTCGTGGATGCGGCCGATGCGCTCCTGCTCGGTGCGGTAGTGGGCGTAGACGTAGGGCCCCCAGTAGGTGGAAAAGCCCGCCTGCACCGTGGTGACCAGCTGGGCCAGGGTGTAGGAAAACTCAAACAGCCCCTGCGCCGCCGCGCCCGAGGCCGTGGCCAGAAAGGACAGGCAGAGGGAGCGGTAGAGGGGCGTCAGGATGGCTGCCGGGGCCAGGGCGATGCCGTAGGGCAGGAAAGTGCGGTAGATGCCGGCGTCGGCGGCAAGGCCCTTGGGGGCCGGGGTGTCGTCCCCTTTGGCGGGGGCGGCAGCGTCGGGGGCAGCCGCAGGGGCTTCCGGGTCGGTCCTGGCCAGCCGCAGCGCCCGGAACCAGAAGGCGATGGCCACCCCGCCGAAGCCCGCCAGCGCCGCGCCGATGAAGGCCCAGGTGTTGGAGGTGAAAAAGCCGGGCAGCAGATAGATCAGGTTGAGGCAGGCGTTCATCCAGAGGGTCTGGACGGTGTAGGCCCGGACGTCGTTTTCCAGCCGGAGCAGCACGTTGATGTAGCGCACCAGCATGTAGAGGGTGGCGTTGAGGAAGAGGAAGGGCACCAGGGCGGCGCCCCCCTGTCCCAGGCCGAAGGCCACTGCCAGAGGCGGGGCAAAAAAGACGGAAGCCACGGCCCCTGCCAGCACCATGACGAGGACCGACAACTTGACGCAGGCCAGGAACATCTGCCGCCCGCTCACCCCCCGGGTGGGCTCATGGTAAAAGCGCAGCAGGGCCTGATCGAGCCCCAGCATGCCCAGGTTCATCAGCGACATGGTGTAGGCCATGAAGGTGGCGGGCACACCGTAGGCATCGGGGGGCAGCACGCCCTTGATGATGAGGGCGGCGCCGCTGATGAGAAATCCCAGATAGGTGGCGATGGAATATTTCATCACGTTGCCGACAAAGCTCTCCTGCTTGGCCGGGCGCTTGGTTTCCTTGGACACGGCGGGTTACCTCCTTGGGGTGGAAAGGCCGGAAAAGGGCAGTCTCAGCCCCGGACAAAGGGACGGATGCGGTCGGTCATGCGCTGGACCTCCTCCGGGGAGACCCAGGCCTTGTCCACGTAGCCGTAGATGCGCTGGGCAAAGTTCGCCAGGGGCGGGCAGAAGGCAAAGACGGTTTTGGGCTGCCACTTGTGCCGGTAGAGAAAATGTACCCCCGCCAGCGCGCAGAACTTGAGCAGGTTGAAATGGGGAGTGAACCCCTCCCCCATGGGATGGTCCCGGGGCGGGTTTTGGTAGACCTCCTCCAGAAGATCCGCCATCCGCAGATAGGCCGGGCGGCTGCCCGGGTCAAAGTATCCCTCAATGACCTCCTTCTCGATGGGGAAGGGGGGCTCCGGGTCCTGCATGGAGGCGGCAAACTCCTCATAGGTGGTCACGTAGTGGGCGCCCTTGTAGATGACCGGGTCGTACTCGTGCTCGATGGGCATGGGGCGCAGGATGTGACAGCTCTTGTGGGCCATGTAGACCTCGGCCACGGAGGTGCTCATCCAGATGGAGATGCTGTCCGCCGCCACGATCCACTGCTTGACGCTGTCCGCAAAGATGACGTGGAAGTTGGGACGCTTTTTGGCCAGCTCCTCCAGGGCGGGGCTGTTCCACTCGCTGGGATGGCGGCGGTAGACCAGTTCCACCTCGGGGTGGTCGGCCAGATACCGGTCGAACCAGGCCAGCGTCTCGGCCATGGAGAGCCGGTTGGTACGGGCAAAGCCGGAAAAATCGGTGCCCGCCATCTTGGACAGCTCGGCCACCTCGGCGTCGGACATGCTGGCGTAGCCGAAGCTGGAAATATACAGGTGCAGATGCTTTTGGGGGTCGAGACCGAACTCCCTGCACAGAGCGGCCTTGTCCTTGAAATAGCCGTCAAACTCGGAACGGAGAAAATCCATCATGACGGCGCCGGTGACGGGAGTGTTTTTCTCCTCCATGCCGTGGGCCTGCAGGCGTTTTGCCGTGCGGCTGCCCCAGCAGGTCTGGATGCACTTTTTGGCGTTGCCGTTCATGTTGAACCAGTCGCCCTCCTCCTGGGTGTCGGAGAGCATCTGTTCCCAGTGCAGGTTGACGATCTTGTCGCACCTGCCGATGTTGTTGTAGACGTGGCTGTTGATGGCCTCGTTGTCATACATGCAGCTGGCCACCAGCACCTCCGGCTTGTCCCTGCCGAACAGCCGCAGATGCTTGGGGTCCAGCAGCTGGCGGATCTCCACCTTGTAGCCCCGGCGCTCCAGCTCCAGCTTGAGCAGCAGGTCACTCTCATATTCCCGGACGGTATGTTCGTACAGAATCAAAAAATCCAGTGCCAAAATGTTGCCTCCTCCAGGGGATGCGTCAGAGATTGCACCCGGTCATTTCAGCCGGGCAAACAGTTCGTCCACCCACACCGGCAGGCCGTACACCTCGTCCAGGTGGAAGCCGTCGTAAAACTGGGTGTCGTCGTCGAAATCGGGCCGGTCGGTCCATTCGTAGTCCAGCAGGGCAAAGCCGTACTCCTCACTCCATGCTTCCAGCTGAGGCAGGACTTCCTCCTCCATGGCGGTGTCAATGCCGTAAGGCTGGCACACTTCAGTCAGCACAATGTCGGCCATGGGCGGGAAGACCACCGTCAGCTTCACGCCCTGATCCCGGCAGCGCTGGGCCAGTTGGGCGATGCGGTCGAACTGGTCGGTGAGGGACCAGTCCTTGCACCGGGGAATCAGGCTCTGGGGATAGGTGTAGAGCTTGTAGTGCAGCGGCAGCGTCTCGCCGTTATCCCCCACATAGTCGGCCGGGCCCCAGTCTCCCGATTCGATGGTGTCGGGAGTGCCCCGCAAAGTGTCCAGGAAGACGGTGAGGGCGTTGACGTTGTACTCCAGGTTGAAGCAGTAGGCCAGGGGATTGTCCAGCGTCTCCTCCAGGGAGGCAAACCGGTCGGTGTTGTAGTTCTGGTTGAGGGTATAGAAGGACAGGCTGAACAGAAGCTCGTCCACCTCGTTGCCGGAATCCAGGATATAGTCGGCCAGATCCAGCGTCTCCTTGAGGGACGCCCCGCCGAAGGCGAGATTCTGCCACTCCCTGCCCGACACCCGGGCGGCTTCGCTCAGGTCGATGTGGGCCAGGCGGCTGTCCCCCAGGATGAGATTTTCGCCGGGGTCAGCCTGATACTCCCGCACCCGGGCCACCGGCTGGGTGGACGAGGCGGAGGATTTCAGCCCGAAATAGTTGTTGGGTTCAAAGGCGATGAAAAACGCCAGCCAGACCGCCACCGGGATCAAAAGCGGCGCGGTTTTTCGCAGGATATGTTTCACAGGCGGCTGCGCCTCCTTTCGGTGTGATGGCGGGTCAGAACCCGGCGTACATGCTGAAATTGCTGCCCCCGAACCCGCCGTTCTGCACAATGAGCCCGGCCAGGATCAAGACGATCAGCAGGTAATAGATGACCCGGCGGCGGGGCATGGCAGCCAGGGCCTGCTCCGACGGGCGGTTTTTGCAGGCAAAGGCCCGGTAAGCGTCCAGCCGGAAGGCCAGCGCCAGGCCCGCCAACACCAGCACATAGTAGGCAGCCACCATGAGGGCGTGGGGATAGAAGCCGTTGTACACGGCGGAATACAGCTCCGAGGCAAAGCGGGCGGGGGAGAGACCCGACACACAACCCGCCAGATAGCCGAAGCAGTCGGACATGCCCAGCCCGGTGGTGTCCGAGCCCACCCGGAAAAACACCATGCTGAAGGTCCACAGCACAAAGACGACGACGCGCTTGCCCCAAAGCTGAGGGGCGGGGGCACGCTTTTTGGGCTTGCCCAGACGCTGGTGGAGCACTTCCTCCCCGATGCGGTAGACGGCCTGCAGAATGCCCCACACCACAAAGGGCAGGGTGTTGCCGTGCCAGAACCCCGACACGAAAAAGACACAGAACAGGCAGACCCAGACGGGCAGGCGCTCCCGGCGGCCCCGGGTCAGGGGGGAGATGTCCGCCCAGGCCAGGGGCATGAAGAGGTAGTCCTGCAGCCAGGAGGAAAAGCTGATGTGCCACCGGTTCCAGAAGCCGGAAAAGTTGGTGGCGAAAAAGGGAGTCTTGAAGTTTTCGGGGATCTCGATGCCCAGCAGCAGGGCGGAGGCCCGGGCAGCGTCGGAGTAGCCGGAAAAGTCAAAATAGAGCTGGAAGGTGTAGGCCACCGCCGCCACCAGCAGCATGCCGCCGCCGTAGGAGCGGTAGTTGGGGAATACCTCGTTGACCAGCAGGCCCAGCACGTCGGCCACGGCAACCTTTTTAAAGGTGCCCAGGGCGAACAGGCGCAGGGCGGCGATGGTGCGGCCCTCATCAAAGCGGTGCTCCGCCGCCAGCTGGGGCATGAGACTGCCCACCCGGCAGATGGGGCCCGAGATGACGGTGGGGAAGAAGTTCATGAAGAGAACATGAATGGTGAAGTCGTGCTCCACCGGGCAGTCTCCCCGGGCGGCGTCGATGAGGTAAGAGATGGCCGCAAAGGTGTAGAAGCTGATGCCCAGGGGCATGGCAATTTTGGGCAGGGGCAGGCCCCAGTCCAGCCGGAGCAGGTCCCCGTATTTGAAGAAAGCCAGTATAGCGACGAGCACCACCACGCCCAGATGCAGCCACCGCCGCTGCTGCGGGGTCTCCAGCGCCCGGGCAAGGAAATAGCTCAATACCGTAATGCCCAGCGTCACGGTGAACAGCTGGGGTGCCGCCAGCAGATAAAAAGCCCAGCTGGCTGCCAGAAGAAAGCCCGGCTGCCAGCGGTGGGGCAGATGCAGATAGACGGCTGCCGCCACAGGCAGAAAGGCGAAATATCCAAGACTTTGCAGGCCCAAGGACGAACCTCCCCACAATACTCCCGCACAGGGCGGGGCACAGAAAAATATACAGACACTATATTATAGCACAAGGGCGTGCCGATGTCGAATAAAAAAACAGCGTCCCCACGCGGAGGATGGGGCGGGAAAGGGGCTTTGTGACAAGAAAATCACTTGACAACGCCACATCTTCCTAGTATAATGTAACAACTGGTGCGGCCCGTTGGGGGCCGCACAACTTTTACTGTTAAGGAGAAAACCGGCTATGGCAAAAGAAGTTGTTGTCACCCATGAGGGCTTGAAAAAGCTGGAAGAAGAACTGAATAACCTGCGCACCGTCAAGCGCAAGGAAGTTGCAGATAAAATCAAGGTTGCCCGCGGTTACGGCGACCTTTCCGAGAACGCCGAGTACGACGCTGCCAAGGAAGAGCAGGCCATGGTGGAGGCCCGCATTGCCGACCTGGAGGCGACTCTCAAGATCGCCCGCGTCATCGACGACAGCTCTCTGTCTCACGACACCGTCTCCATCGGCATGCATGTGCGCATCCTGGCCGAGGGCGACGATGAGGACGAGGCCGAGGAATACGATATCACCGGCTCCACCGAGGCCGATGTGGATATGAACCGGATCAGCGACGAGAGCCCGGTGGGCGCCGCCCTGATCGGCAAAAAGGTCGGCGACACCGCCGACGTCACGCTGCCCAACGGCAGCATCATCACCTACAAGGTGCTGGGCGTCAGCCGCAGCCGTTAAGGCCCTGCCGCTCAGTGATTTTCAGGACAGGAGAAATGCCGTATGGAACAAAATAACGCCAACCGTCCCCAGCAGGAGGCCGATGTCAGCCAGCAGGCTGCCGTCCGCCGTCAGAAGCTGGCGGATCTGCGTGCTGCCGGACAGGATCCCTTCACCATCACCCGCTACCCCCAGGACGCCTTTTCGGAGGATCTGAAAAAGGAGTTTGCCGATCTTCCCGCCGAGGCGGAGACCGGCAAGATCGTCTGCCTGGCGGGTCGCATGATGTCCAAACGTGTGATGGGCAAGGCGAGCTTTGCCCATCTGCGGGACGCCAAGGGCGACATCCAGATCTTTGTGCGGCGGGACGTTCTGGGCGATGAACCCTATGCGGCCTTCAAAAAGCTGGACATCGGCGACATCATCGGCTGCAAGGGCGAGGTGTTCCGCACCAAGATGGGCGAGTTGAGCGTCCGCGTCAGCGAGATCACACTGCTGTCCAAGAGCCTTTTGCCCATGCCCGAGAAGTTCCACGGCCTGACCGACCGCGAGGCCCGCTACCGCCAGCGCTATGTGGACCTGATCGTCAACCCCGACGTCAAGGAGACGTTCGTCAAGCGCAGCGCCATCCTGCGGGAGCTGCGCAGCTATCTGGACGGCAAGGGCTTTCTGGAAGTGGAGACTCCCATCCTGACCCCCTTTGAGATCGGCGCCTCCGCCCGTCCCTTCCTGACCCACCACAACACCCTGGACATGGACATGGTGCTGCGCATCGAGACCGAGCTCTACCTCAAGCGCCTGGTGGTGGGCGGCATGGACCGCGTCTACGAGGTGGGCCGCATCTTCCGCAACGAGGGCATGGACCCCAAGCATAACCCGGAATTTACCACCATCGAGCTCTACCAGGCCTACACCGACTACCACGGCATGATGGACCTGGTGGAGGAGATGATGAAGACGGTTGCCCAGAAGGTCTGCGGCAGCCTGACCATCCCCTACCAGGGCAAGGAGATCGACCTCTCCCACTGGGAGCGCATGACCATGGTGGAGGCGGTCAAGAAGTATTCCGGCGTGGACTTCAACACCGTTGCTTCGGACGAGGAGGCCGTCTCCCTGGCCAAGGAGCATCACGTGGAACTGCCCGAGATCCCCACCAAGGGCGCCATCCTGGCCGAGTTCTTCGATGCTTTTGTGGAGGGAAACCTCATCCAGCCCACCTTCATCTACGATTACCCCGTGGAGGTCAGCCCGCTGGCCAAGCGCAAGCCCAGCGACCCCATGTTCACCGAGCGGTTCGAGTACTTCATCAACGCCACCGAGTTTGGCAACGCCTTCAGCGAGCTCAACGATCCCATCGACCAGAAGGGCCGTTTTGAGCGCCAGGTTGCCGAGCGCAAGCAGCTGGATCCCTCCAGCAAGGCCCAGGTGGACTACGACTACATCACTGCCCTGGAGTACGGCCTGCCCCCCACGGGCGGCCTGGGCTTCGGCGTCGACCGTCTGGTTATGCTGCTGACCGACTCCGCCTCCATCCGTGATGTCCTGCTCTTCCCCACAATGAAGTCCATCGACAAGTAAAAAGCCAAAAAACCCAGTATCCATGCGGGTTTCCGGCAACGGTGAAAGCTGAAAAAATACATCTTTACATCAGACTTACATCAAACGGTGCAGAAGCGGATGCAGAGATGAAGGAATCGCATATTTGCCCTTAAAAGGCTCTGAGAAAATAAAAAATCTCAGGGCCTTTTTTTGCGTTTTGAGATGAAATGCGATATTCGCAAACTGTTTTTCTGATCGGGTTTCTCCTATACTGTGCATAGAAAGCAGAGGTGAGATCGAATATGGAAAACAGTTTTGCGGTCAGGCATCCAGAACTTGTCTGTGAGTGGTCAGAAAAGAACCTACCGCTTACACCGGATAGGATAACATACGGCTCCAATAAAATAGTATGGTGGAAAGCTGCCTGCGGTCATGAATGGCAGACCAGTGTTAAAAGCCGTTCTGCAGGAGAAAAATGTCCGATTTGTTCAGGCGCAAGAGTAGTGAAGGGCATTAACGATCTGGCAACCCTAAAGCCGGAACTGGCCCACGAATGGTCACAGAAGAATAAAGTGAAACCGACAGAGGTATCTCCTGGTTCGCACAAAAAAGTGGTCTGGAGATGTAAACATGGGCATGAATGGGAAGCATCTGTAAAAAGCAGGGCGATGAATGGTACAGGCTGCCCATATTGTTCTCACAATAAGGTGCTGGAGGGATTTAATGATCTGGCTTCACGATTCCCGCAGGTGGCGGCTGAATGGTCTGACAGAAACCATCCACTGCTTCCCACCATGGTGACAGCATTTGCCAATCGAAAGGTATGGTGGAAGTGCAGCAAGGGCCATGAATGGTATACACTGATTTCGACCCGTTCCGGCGGCAGCCAATGCCCCTATTGCAGCGGTATCATTCTTTTGAAGGGCTTTAACGATTTTGCTACAACACATCCTTTGCTTGCGGAGGAATGGTCAGAGCGTAATCTTCCCCTGACACCAGACATGGTAAACGAAAAATCCCGTAAAAATGTTTGGTGGAGGTGCAGAAAGTGTGGTTTTGAATGGCAGTCGCTGGTACAATCAAGAATAAAGGGAACGGTATGTCCCGTGTGCGCTGACCGGGCCGTGCTTGTCGGGTATAATGATTTGGCAACAACCGATACCTATCTGCTTGATGAGTGGGATTACGAAAGGAATGAGGAAATCTCGCCTACTCAGGTTTCAAGAAATTCCATGAGAAGCGTCTGGTGGAAATGTCCGATGGGGCACTCCTGGAAAGGTAAAATTTCAGAGCGAGCTGTTGAGGGGGTGAGATGTAAGGTATGCGAAAAGGAATATCAGAGCGTATTTCCTCTGTTGGCGGTAAATTATTATGCGGCCAGAGAAGGTCTGAGGTCATTGCTTCATTCAGACAGTATCATAGGGATTTCTCTTGAAACCTACATACCGGAGGAAAAGCTGGCGATTGAATCGGGTAACGATTCAGAGGGCACCGAAAGAGTAAAAAAGCATCTATGCGAACAGAGAGGGATTAGGCTCATAAAGATTCCGTATCAGCCCGGTGGTGATGAAGAAGCCTTTGCCAGCAGAGTTAAAAGGGCGTTTCAGAATGTACATATATTTATTTCTTCTGATACAGGCCAAGACACGGCCTTTATACGGGAGCGGTTTTATGAATGGAGAAAACACCAATATGATGAAGGGAGGCTTAAGTAATGAGGAAACAGAAATATTACCTATATCTGAATACAGAGGAAACCAGCGTGGTTCTGCAAAGCCTGGTCCGGCTCAAGAATCGTCTTATCCAGGAGGGCCGCTATACTGACTGCGTAGATGAGTTGATCTTAAAGGTCACAAGCGCACCCGTAAAAAGAGTGAAAGTTTAATATCCGCTGTTACATACACAGGCCGTTTATTCTGTTAAAGAGTAGACGGCCTTTTTTCGTTTCCGTACATAGCCGTCTGTTCGCCGCAGGCGGCTAAATTTGTGAAAAAGGAGGAACCCATCTATGGCGAAAACAAAGGTGATCTCCGTTGCCAACCAAAAGGGCGGCGTCGGAAAAAGTACCAGTGTCTACAACATTGGCGCGGGGCTGGCCATGAGCGGCAAAAAGGTCTTGCTTGTGGATGTTGACCCCCAGGGGGATTTGACTAAAATGCTGGGCCTGCGCAAACCGCACGATCTCCCCCTGACGCTGGGAAACGCGATGAATGATGTGATCTCCGGCGTACCACCCGGCGAACACCCGGAAATCCGGCACCATCACGAGGACTTTGACTTTGTGCCGGGAAACCGCACATTATCCGCCGTGGAAACCGGGCTGGTCAATGTAATGAGCCGGGAAACGGTGCTGCGGCAGTATGTGGACAGCGTAAAGCGCGATTATGACTATGTACTGCTGGATTGCCGCCCCTCCCTGGGGATGCTGGTTATCAACGCCCTGTCCGCGTCAGACTATGTACTGGTGCCGGTACAGGCGGACTATCTGGCCGCCGAGGATATGACGGAGCTGCTGGGAACAGTGCAGAGCATCAAGCGGCAGATCAATCCAAGGCTTAAAATCGGCGGCGTGTTCCTGACGATGGCCAATGAAACCAACTTCCGAAGGGATACGGTGACAGCGGTCAAAGAGAACTTTGGAAAGCATTTGCCCGTGCTTCACACAGTTATCCCGGCAACGGTACGGCTTGCGGAGATCAGCACAGCGGACAAGAGTATTTTCCGGCATGAACCCAGGGGCCGGGCGGCAGACGCTTATCGCGGGCTGGTAAAGGAGGTGTTGGAGATTGGCGAAAAACAACGTGGCAAATCTGCTGAGTGTAGATAGCCTCTTTACCACCCAGGCTGAGCGCGACGAAGCCCAGCGGGAAACCGTCAGAGATATTCCCTTAGAGGAAATCAGCGGCTTTCCCAATCACCCCTTTAAGGTGCGGATGGACGCGAGCATGACAGAGCTGGTGGACAGCGTAAAGCAGTACGGCGTACTTGTCCCCGCGTTGGTTCGGCCCAAGCCAGAGGGCGGCTATGAAATGGTTGCCGGTCACAGGCGTTTGACGGCCAGCGAGCTGGCAGGAAAGGCCACAATCTCCTGCATCGTCCGGGATTTGACGGATGATGAAGCCGTCATTATCATGGTGGACTCCAACCTGCAACGGGAGCAGATTTTGCCGTCAGAGAAGGCGTTTGCTTACAAGATGAAGCTGGACGCGATGAAGCGGCAAGCTGGCAGACCGAGTAAAGAAAATTCATCCCCGGTGGGGATTGATTTTCGAGGTAAGCAAACTTTAGATGTTATGGCAGAGGAGGTAGGCGATAGTCGCAATCAAATCCACAGATTTATCCGCCTGACCCACCTTATCCCCGATATTCTGGATATGGTGGATAATTCCGTTCTCAAGGAAAAGGGTGTTTTGCAGATGGCCCTACGTCCTGCGGTAGAGCTGTCGTACCTTTCCGAAAACGAGCAAAAATCGTTGCTGGAAACTATGGAGAGTGAGGACTGCACGCCGTCCCATGCCCAGGCCATCAAAATGCGCCAGTTTTCACAAGAGGGAAAGCTGAACCCGGATGTGATCCTCTCCATTATGAAGGAGGAAAAGCCGAATCAGGTAGAGCAATTTAAGATACCGAGGGAGCGTATCAGCAAGTATTTTCCACCGGGGACGCCCGCGCAGAAAATGGAGGACACGATTGTGAAAGCTCTGGAACTGTACCGCAAACGCCAGCGGGATATGGCACGATGACCGGGCCGCCCAGGGGGAGGTCTGCCCTTTTTCTGCAAAGGGCGTTTTGCCGTTCTCCCCCTCTCCACACCTCACCCCCTCTGAACCTGGCTGTACCAGCCGAAAAAGAAAGATATATCTCCCTCGGCTGTACTGTTAAGGGATAAGGGAGTGTGTGGCCCACGGCTGAACTTCCTTTTTCAGCCTGTAACAAAACCATCAGAAACGATTTGGAGGTAAAAATGAAAATTCATAAACTGTTTAAGAGGGCCGCGGCTGTCATTATGGCTGCGGTCACTGTTTTGTCCATGCTGCCCGCAACCACAGCGTTTGCGGCCACGGGCGATGTGGGTACGATCACCTTTACCCGCACCTATGATGCGGGCGGAAATATCATGCGCTATAATTCCAGCGCAGTGATCAACGGTTATACTGCCGGAGGGACCGGCTCCATCAAGTACCGGATGTATGTGGACGGGAGCAATGCCTTTTGTATTCAGCCCGGCGTACCGCTGAAAACAGGCAACACGCTGAAAGAAAGCTCCTCGGATACCTGGAACGCTCTTTCGGCCAGTCAGCAGAAGGCGGTGGGCCTTGCGCTGCTGTACGGCTATCAGGGCAACCGGGACAACCTGACCGGCAGTGACGATGAGAAATGGCTGGCCACACAGACTTTGGTGTGGGAATTTGTAACCGGGTGCCGCAGCGCCAACGCCCCTTATGCGCAGCTTGATACCACCGTTTATTCCCTGCATTTTGGCTCTAACTATCCCAACGAGGGAGCCAGGGCAGCCTATGAGCAGATCGTATCCCTGCTCAGCCGTCACAATACCGTTCCCAGCTTTATGAACGGCGGTTCCAGGGAGTTGGAATACAAGGACGGAAACTATACGCTGACCCTGACGGACAGCAACGGCGTGTTGTCCGAATACAGCTTCACCAGCTCCAATTCCAGTGTGAGCATTGCAAAATCCGGGAATACCCTGACGATCACCTCTGCCGAAGCTCTGGACGGGTCCGTGCGGATCACCGCTGTCCGCAATAACATTCCTGTTGTCAGTGAGAGCGCCAAGCTGATTGCCTATGGCGACCCGGACTTGCAGGATTTAATTACCGGCGTGGAAAATGTGGAGCCTGTCAGCGCCTATCTGGATTTGGAAACACCCACCGGAGGCATTGAGCTGAAAAAGACTTCTGAGGACGGTGTGGTGGCCGGTATCCGCTTCACCATCGAGGGAAACGGCATTAAGCAGACCGTTACCACCCAGGAGGACGGCACTATTGCTGTGGAGGGTCTGGTTCCCGGTGTTTATACCGTGACCGAACAGGACTATGACCGCTATGAGCCGCAGAATGTGCAGCGTGTGACCGTCATCGGAGGCCGCACCGCTACCGTGACTTTTAACAACGTCCTGAAGCGCGGCGATCTGGTTGTGACCAAGACCAGCGAGGACGGGCTTGTGGAGGGCATGACTTTCCACCTGTACGGCACTTCCCTCTCCGGTCTTGCCGTGGATGAATACGCTGTCACGGACAGCTCCGGGAAAGCCTATTTTAACGATGTGCTGATCGGCACGGGCTATACGCTGGAGGAAGTGGATACCCCGGTCCGCTATGTGGTTCCCGACAACCAGACCGCAGCCGTGGAATGGAACATCGTCACCAACAAGAGTTTTACCAACGTCCTGAAAAAATGGAACGCTACCGTCACTAAGAGCGATGTGGAAACCGGCGTACCCCAGGGTAACGCTTCTCTGGCCGGAGCCGTCTATGGCGTATATCAGGGCGACCAGCTGATCGACACCTATACCACCGGTGAAAACGGCCAGTTTACCACTTCCTACTATGTGTGCGGCGATGATTGGAGTATCCGTGAAATCAGCCCCTCTGAAGGCTATCTGTTGGACGGCACCTCTTACCATGTGGGCGCTGAAGCAAAGCTCTACACCGTGGAATACAATTCGACGGCCAATGATGTGACCGAGCAGGTTATCAAAGGGAAAATCGCCCTCATCAAGCACACCGATGACGGCGAAACCCAGCTTGAAACCCCGGAGGCCGGCGCGGAGTTTTCCGTGTATCTGAAATCCGCTGGCAGCTATGACGCCGCCAAAGACTCTGAGCGCGATTATCTCATTTGTGACGAGAACGGCTTTGCAGAAACAAAAGCGTTGCCCTACGGCATCTACACGGTGCATCAGGTGTCCGGCTGGGATGGCCGGGAGCTGCTGGCCGATTTTGATGTGTATATCGCAAAGGATGGGCAGACTTACCGCTATCTTGCCAACAACGCCAACTTTGAAAGCTATATCAAGATCGTCAAGGTGGATGCGGAAACAGGCAAGACCATCCCGTATGCAGGCGCAGGCTTCCAGCTTTACCGCCCAGACGGAAGCAAGGTGGAAATGACCTTCACCTATCCCGAAGTGACGACCATCGACACCTTCTACACCAACGACGAGGGCTATCTGATTACCCCTGAAACCCTGGAATATGGTTCCGGCTATTCGCTGGTGGAGGTATCTGCCCCTTACGGATATGTGCTGAACTCCGATCCGGTGTATTTTGATGTGACACAGGACAATTCCACCGAGGAAAGCGCCGTGACCATCGTGGAGGTCACAAAGGAGAATACGGCGCAGAAGGGCGTTATCAAGATCAGCAAGACCGGCGAAGTGTTCGCTTCTGTTGTGGAAAAAGAAGTGTATCAGCCGATCTATGCTGTCCAGGGCCTGCCTGGTGCGATTTATGAGATCATTGCCGCCGAGGACATCTACACGCTGGACGGCACCCTCCGGGCATCCAGCGGTGAGGTAGTAGACACCGTGACCACCGATGAAAACGGCATGGCGGAAAGCAAGGCGCTGTATCTGGGTAAATACCAAATCCGCGAACTTGAGGCCCCTTACGGTATGGTGCTGAATACCGAGGTGCGCACCGTGGAGCTGGTCTATGCGGGCCAGGAGGTTGAAATCACCGAAACCGCTGCCAGCTTCTACAATGAGCGCCAGAAGGTAAATGTTTCTCTGTTCAAATCGCTGGAACAGAGCGAAGCCTTTGGTATCGGCATGAATGGTGAGATCACCGCCGTGACCTTTGCTCTCTATGCAGCCGAGGACCTGACCGCCGCTGATGGCTCCGTGATCCCGGCTGACGGTATGATCGAGATCATTTCCGTGGACGAGGATGGCTTCGGCTACTGCGGAACCGATCTGCCCTTTGGCAGCTACTATCTCCAGGAGCTGTCCACCGACAGCCACTATATCCTCTCTGATACCAAATACCCGGTGGTGTTTGAATATGCCGGACAGGATGCAGCCCTGGTACAGATCATTGCCAACGATGGCGAGGACATCGGCAACGACCTGATTTACGGGGAGGTTCACGGGCTGAAAAAGGACGATGACGGCAACGCCCTGGGAGGCGCGCTGATTGGCCTGTTTGCCGCCGACTGCACCGAGTTTACAACCGAAAAGGCCCTGATGACTGTCACCTCTGCCAAGGATGGCAGTTTTTCTTTTGCCCAGGTTCCTTACGGCAACTGGATCGTGCGCGAAATTGAGGCTCCGACTGGTTATGTGCTGTCCGAGGATACCTTTGGCGTGACCATTGACGCAGACGGCGCTGTGGTTGAGGTTGAGATCGAAAACACCTTGATTCGCGGCACGGTGCAGCTTACCAAGGTGGATAAGGATTATCCCGACAATAAGCTGACCGGCGCAGAGTTTGAACTCTACCGCGATACCAACGGCAATCAGGAGCTGGACGGCGAGGACGAAAAGCTGGGTACGCTTACCGAGGTCAGCACCGGCGTGTACGAAATGGCGGAACTGACCTATGGCGGTTATCTGGTGCGGGAAACCAAAGCCCCGGAGGGCTTCTATCTGGATGAAACCGCCTACTATTTTGAGATTACCGAGCATGGCAAGACCGTGGTGGTGGAGAATGAGGCCGGAAAGGGCTTCATTAACCAGGCCCAGGTTGGTTCCCTGAAAATCGTTAAGACATCTTCGGACGGCAAGGTGGAGGGCTTCTCCTTCCGTGTGACCGGTACAAACGGTTACGAGCAGGTGTTCACCACGGATAAGAATGGTGAAATCCGGATCGAGGGCCTGCGCATTGGAGATTACACCGTCAGCGAGGTATCCGACAGCGCATCCCAGAATTATGTGCTGCCTTCCGCCGTGACTGTGACGGTCAAAGCGGACGAAACGGCCATCGTCACCATGCACAATGAACTGCGCGACACCCCGAAAACCGGCGATACCAGCAATCCCGCCCTGTGGATTGCCCTGATGGGCGCTGCCGCTGCGGGCGCGGTAGCCTGCGGTGTGTTCGGTATCAAGAATAAGAAAAAGAAGGAGGAAACTGAATAATGGAACTGAAAACCATTGTTGCCATCGGGCTGGTCGTATTCATCGTCGGCGCGCTGGCCTTTTTGCGGTTCAGAGGCAAAAAGAAATAATGACCTGGGGCGGCTGAAAGGCCGCCCCTTTACATATCCGAAAGAAAGGAGCTTTGACGATATGAAAAAAGAGCGATTTGAGCAGCGCCTATTCCGTATCTTCGCTCAGGCCGGGTATCCGCCCATTCGTATCCTGACGGTAACGCCGGAGGAAATGGTGGAAATACCGGGTGTGACGGTGCCGGAAATCCGGGCGGTACTGTGTGTTCAGAACAAAGTGCTGGACGAGCCGAACACGGTCCGCAAGGGGCGGTTGGTTGCCGAACTGATGAAAGCGGCGGAGAAAGGAGATGTAAGTCATGAGTGGAGACCCGATGATGGAACAGAGAACTAACGAAGGCTATGTGATTACCGATTCTGTCCATATCGGCAATGCGGAATTTGTGGTCGGTAAAAATGAAACGCAATATGGCACCATGTATGTCACATGGAGATGTGCCAATGGCACTGACTATTATTGGGGGCATTATTTTAATGATCTGTTTTCCGCACAAAAAGACCTTGTGGCGCGGGCACAGGAGGAAATTCAGTATCTGGAACTTAAAAATGAGGCTCCTGAACCGCAGAAACCTGTAAAAAAGAGGGAGCGTGAACGATGATGGATATGATGATACGGCCATTACGGGCCGAAGAACAGAAATATGCCTATGCGCAAAGCCAGCAGATCACGATGCAGACCGGTGCTATCGGCTATCTGCGCGGCGATTTTGACAGCAATGGCGTTGGTTTTCATACGACCTGGTTTGATGAAGTGGAAAGCCGCAAGACCGATGAATTTAAGGCGGAATTTGATGAGGTCATCAACGCCCTGCGGTTTGATGAAACCTATGGAGGCTTGCTTTCCAGCCGCAGCGCCATGCAGAAGTATGGCAGAAATCAGCCGGACAGCGCATTTCAGGGAAATTACACCACAGAATACGGGTTCCGCATAGATACAGGCAGCTTTGCCTATCTTCTGCGCTGTATCCCGGTGAAGGGAGATTACAATTTTTATTGCTGGTGCTTTGAAGCAAAATGGCTTGACCGGCATCTGAAACAGGCCGAAAGGGGCATCCGCTTTATCGACCCGAATTATAAAGAACTGTTCCGTATCCCGGATGGGGACAAAATCCGCATTCTGTGCAATGACGGTTCCCAGGATGACAGGACCTGCCGCTATATCGACGATTACCATATGGAGGTGGGCAGCCCGCATTGGGACAGCCTTTATCACATCTGTCAGTTTGCCGAGATCATGGAGCGCAACGGCAGCACGGTCATTCCTCTGCGTTCCTCTCTGCCGGAACAGTGCTATGGTACCCTGCCCGACACCGGGGAGCTTATCATCGTCAAAAAGGGTGAATCCGGGTATTACCGGACGGATATATCTATGGGAAGTAAAGAGGAAAACCGCGCTTTGGCGGATGAGTATAACGGAAAACTCGGCGTGAGCAAGGCGCAGACTGCGGCTATGCTGGCCGGTTCCATGTTCGGCTGGGCAGTTCCCGCCGCCGATCCCAAAAACTATGATGAGAATGGCCGGCCTGTCCACCCCAAGCGTAGAGAGCGAGGTAACGTGCGATGAAATACAATGTAGCAGTTAAAGAAATCAGTTATGGCAGTGTGACCGTAGAAGCAAGAAATCCCAAAGATGCTATGGAAAAAGCGGAACAGGCGTATTATAGCGGCGATGTGTATTGGGACAGTAGTGATTTTGAAGCCACCTCTGTTCAGAGGGAGAAAGAGCGGGGGGATGCGCGATGACACAGGACGGCAGGCATATCATTTGGAGCAATTATGACATTGATTATGAGGACTGGCGGGATGATCTGGAGGAGGAATACCCGGAATTATCCGAGGATGAGCGCATTGCCCTGATGTATGAGATCAACGGTGAATATCTGAACGATGAGCGCGCCAACCTCAATGTGCAGTTATCCAGGCCCATTCTTGTAATTGGCGATTTGGGACTCTGGCACGGGCGGCGCATGGGTTATAAGGAAATCGAAAGCGGCAGAATCAGCGACTGCCTGTACTCCGGGCGGGATGATATGTATTCCACCTGGTATGTGGATAAGCTGGGCGATTTACGGTGTGACGCTATCCACCATGACGGAACCAACCACTACCTTTACCGCACCTATAAGGATGGCGTAAGGGAATCCCAGATCGACCTGCTGAAAGAAAAACTGTATCGGGGCATAGCGACCCGCGCGGATATAACAAGGATCACCCGCAGGCTTGGCGATGAGATTGCCAAAGTCTACGGGTTTTCCATCCATAAGCAGCGGCAAGCTGCTTCAATCGCAAGGTAAAGGAGGTGCGCCGGATGGCGAGAAAATATGAACTGATTACGGAGCTGTATCAACGCACTGTGGCCGGTCTGACGGCTCCGCAGGTGTGGCAGAGCTATTTGTCTACTGCCTGCCGAAATTTCCGCTTGCCCTTTGACGAGCAGATCTTAGTGTTTGCCCAGCGCCCGGACGCCACCGCTGTCCTGACGATTGAGGGCAAGAACGGCTGGAATCAGCGGTTTGGGCGCTGGGTCAACCGGGGCGCAACGGGGATTGCCGTTTTTGACGGCGAGCATACCGGACGTTCCCGTCTGAAGCATTACTTTGATATTTCCGACACCCACGAAGGCCGGTTTTCAAAGCCTGTGCCGGTTTGGACCATGCGCCCGGAGTTTGCGTCCGCTGTGATCGAAACGCTGGAAAACAGCTTTGGCGATCTGGAGGATACATCCGATCTGGCCTCGGCGCTGCTCTCTGCGGCAAAGAACGCCGTGGAGGACAACATGGCCGACTATCTCACAGAGTTGCATTATTATAAAGAAGGCAGCTTTTTGGAGGAACTGGATGACCTGAATATTCAGGTGCAGTACCGGACGGCATTGGAGAACAGCGTAGGCTATATGCTGCTGGTGCGGTGCGGGATCGACCCGTCTGAATATTTCACGGAGGATGATTTTCGCGGCGTTGTGGATTTTAACACTCCCAATACCCTGAACGCCCTGGGCGTTGCCACCGGAGATATTGGGCAGATGTGCCTTTCTGAAATCTCCCGTACCGTCTAT
The DNA here is from genome assembly GCA_944388125.1 of uncultured Gemmiger sp. GTDB lineage: Bacteria > Bacillota > Clostridia > Oscillospirales > Ruminococcaceae > Gemmiger. The sequence continues at coordinate 49,811 of CALXHO010000006.1, forward strand.
GCCCTGCAAAGACAGGCCGAAAAACAAAATCGCACATTTGCCAGCCAGCCTCAAAGCGGGTATCCTGTAAGCAAAAAAGAAACCATACAGCCAGAAAGGAGTTTTGAATATGAACGGGATCACATACACGATGCAGGGGGATTACAACCTGCCCAACCTCCTGCCGCCCCAGGAGCCGGAGGTTCACCTTGGGAGATACGCATTGATGCGCCGGAAGTTTCTGAAGCAGCACCGGCGCGTGACCTACACGAACCTGCTGACCAGCGGCAAGCTGAACCGGCACCTGATGGAGACCGAGCAGACAGCGCACGCCCGGATGGAGCAGATCACGGCGCAGATGGCGCAGGAGGCGGGCGTGACGGAGGAACTGAAAGCCAGCGACCAGATGAAATGGCTGGGCCTTATGAACAACATCCGGCAGGCAGCGGAGGAGACGGTGCTGAACGAACTGATTTACAACTGACGCCCCAAGAATCCGAGCCGCAGGCGAAGGATGATTGGCCGACGGAAGGGGTGCCTTTGGTACAACTGACGCCCCAAGAACCGGAAACGGGAAATGAAGATATGGCAGAAGACGCGGGAGGTGATGAACTTCCCGCGTTTTTGGACGATAAGCTGATTATGGCCATTATCGCCAATAAAGACGATGATCTGAAATACAAGAAACAGCAAATCGAGCTGTATTTTTCCATCCACCCGGACGAAGCGGAACGGGCGGACTATCTGAAATCAGCCTATCAGGACAGGTACACGGAAATCCTGGTAGATGGTGTGCGTGTGGGCTATAGGCCCCAGGAGGACGGACTGTTGATGTGGGAGGGCGCTTACCTTTCCCGCACCAGCGAGTCCGTTTTTTTCTGGGGCGTTGTAGCGCAGTGGACGGCGCAGCTCATTGAGAAGAAAGAATACTTTATCAATACCCAGATCACGCCGCTGAAAAGCCAGGATACTCAGCAGCTATCCCTCTTTGATTTTGCAGACTTCAATGCACCTTCATCGGAACCGGGGGAACAGTTATCCTTTATGCCCCGGCCCCAGCTTCCCCAGCAGATCATTGACGAGGCGCTTTGTATCGGAGCGAATGATGAGAACAGCCGCCTGATTATCTGCGCCTATTTTATGAAAGACAAACCGTTGGAGGATAACGCCGCTTTTCTTGCAAAGCACTATGGCACCAATGGAGCCGGTTTCTATGTGAATGACCGTCAATATGCTATTTGGTATGACGGTGATGGTATCCGCGTTGCCGGCGGCGACAGCGCACAGGGCCGTAGCGCCACGCTCATCCCATGGGAGCAGGCGGCAAAGCGTATCCGGGAGCTTTTGGATTTGGGCCGGTATATGCCGCAGAGTGAAATCAACCGTGCGCCTGAGTTTGAGAAGAAACGGCTGGCGGATGATCTTCTGTATATGTATCGGGATATTGACGGCGACGGCAAGGAAGTATACTTCCTGTCCATGAAGCCTGCCTATGACCTTCCTGGCGGATTCCCCGATATGAGCGCCGCTGTCAGAAAGCTGTTGGAGCAGCCGGCTGCTTTGCAAACACTGGTGGACGAATGCCGTATTTTTACCGACGCCTATGAGAAGGATCGGAGTATTCTGCGTTTCCGTTACCGTCCGAAAGAACTGTTACAGAGGCTGACCGATTTACAGCGTGAGCCGTTGATTTTTACTGCCGCCAATGGGTTTAATCCACAGCGGCAGTTTTTCATATCTGCGGACGAAATTGACAAGGTTTTGCGGGGACATCAGGATTACCGGCTGGCTGTCTACTCCTTTTATCGCAATCACCCGGACCGGAAAGAACGAGAGAAATTTCTGAAAGATTATCACGGCGAATACAGCGGCTATCACGGTGGAAATGACAACCGCACCTACACCGGCAAGGGCCTGCTGTTCAGCCATGGGAGCATTACCGAGCCTTATGCCAAGGTGGAACTGAAATGGAACGCGGTGGAAAAACGGATCAGCGCCATGATTGGTCAGGGCAAGTTTCTGACCGATAAGGACCGGGCCGCGATGCCGCAATATGAAAAGCACCAGCTTGCGCGGGATATTCAAGCGTTCTTTTCCGGTGTACCGCAGGAGCAGCCGAGGCCATATCCTTACGGCTTCGACTTCTATGATGCGATTAAGGTGATTGAGCCGCAGCTTGACGATCCGGCCCGCGTGGAAGAAATCTATCAGATGATGGTTCCCGTCTGGGAGGCCACCCCACAGGATGACCGGATGTATGCCCTGCGGCAAAGCGCATTTGAAAACCTGTCCGCATACCGGCAAGGCACATTTACCTTATTTGCCGAGAAAAAAGAGCCTGTGCTGCCGCAGACCGTGCAGGAACCAAAGAAAGCCTACGAGTTGGGCTACGGCTATATGGGGAATGGGCTGACCGTCTGGAACCGGCTGGAGGAAGTCCATGGGGATTACCGCACGGTTGCCCACATCGACCCTGACCGCACGGTGCAGATCTACGACGAGGAAATGCCCCAAGAGGTTCGGGACAAGATTCAGCAGATTGCCGACACATCGGAAATGACCATTTCCGCCACGCAGGATACGCCAGTATTCGCCGTGCCGCCCAAAAAGGAACCGCTGCAAAAAGAAGAATCCACTGACCCGTACTCTGTATTGGCCGCACAGGCGTTTCGTTTCTATGGGGAATTTGAGGGCAGCCGTGAGGCCATCGGCATGGGTGATACGGATGAGGAGATTCTGGCGGCGCTGGAGGCCCGTCTGCGCGACCCCATTCAGCGAAAAGCGGTTCTGACCGACCTGCAATCCTATCTGGATCACATTGACCCGGAAAAAGAGCTGGCCGTCGATTTGGAGCTGTTCATAGAGCAGCTTCAGGAACTGCCGGAGGAACTGACCGCCGAGCAACGGAAACGCCAGGAAATTGCCGGGTATCTGGAGGAGGCCGGTTATGTAGTTTCGGATGAGCTGTTAGACGAAGGCATCCTTGCGTATCCCGGCAGAGGCGACAACCAGGACATTGCCGATTTTATCGAGGACGAATTTCTTATCGAGGAACCAGATATTGATCCTGCGGCGGCACTGGAAGAAGCCAAACAACTTATCAATGCCTATTGTCTGGAGGAATTTGGGCAGGAGGCGGACTATTCCGATCTCCGTCATGTTAATCTGGCATTCAGCTCCACCTCTGACAGTGAGCATACGGTGGAAGTCTTTGCAGACCTTGTCTCCTGCCGATTGGTTTATCAGGTGGACGGCGAAGCTGTCCGTGAGCTTGCCTGTGATACCCTGGGCGAACTGAATGAGTATCTGTCCAGCCTTGATTTCGACACAATGGTAGCTGAAGCTGAGGAACAGTATCAGCAGAAGCAAGCCGCCCAGCACGAAATCGTAGAGGATAAGCCGGACACGCTGATTGTGGCGCGTTATCTGTCTGATGGGGAAAGCATTGTCATCCAGCGGTATCCTAATGGCCAGTATTACAATCGTTATGGCTATGATGAGCAAAACAACAATGCCGCTTCAACAGCGGGCGGCTTTGCTACCCTGGAAGAAGCAGAAAATACGCTTCTTTCCCATCGTCCGTCTGCGGTCAAGGTGACAGAGGCGGTCAAAGGACCAGCCGAAGAAAAACATCCAGCCGCCCTTGCCCCGCCGAAACCGCGCCGGGAGCGCATGGTATTTACCACCCTGCACCCGGAGATACCGGCAGACCAGCGCCGCAACTTCCGCATCACGGATGCGGAACTGGGCTACGGCACCCGCAGCGAGAAGTATGCCGCCAATGTTGCAGCCATTCGCTGTCTGAAACAGATCGAGGCGGAAGAACGTCTTGCTACCCCGGAGGAACAGGAAACCCTCTCCCGGTATGTGGGCTGGGGCGGCCTTGCGGATTGCTTTGATGAGCGCCACGGCAAGTACCTGGAATTGAAATCCCTGTTGGATGAGGACGAATACGCCGCCGCCAGAGCAAGCTCCCTGACGGCCTTTTATACTTCTCCTGTTATCATCAGAGCCATGTATCAGGCGCTTTCGCAGATGGGCTTTCAGGAGGGGAATATTCTGGAGCCGTCCTGCGGCGTGGGCAATTTCATCGGTATGCTCCCGGATGAATTTTCGGGCAGCAAAGCCTACGGCGTGGAGATTGACAGCATCAGCGGACGGATCGCGGGACAGCTCTACCAGAATAGCAGCATTGCCGTGGCCGGATTTGAAAAGGTGCAGATGCCGGACAGCTTTTTTGATGTTGCCATCGGCAATGTACCCTTTGGGGATTTCAAGGTGCTGGATAAGCGGTACGACAAGAATCACTGGCTCATTCACGACTACTTTTTCGGCAAAACGCTGGATAAGGTACGACCAGGCGGCATTGTGGCGTTCATTACCTCCAAAGGCACGATGGATAAGGAAAACTCTGCTGTCCGCAAGTATCTGGCCCAGCGGGCCGACCTGATCGGAGCGATCCGTTTGCCGGACAATGCGTTCAAGGCCAACGCCGGCACCGAAGTCACCAGCGATATTATCTTTTTGCAGAAGCGCGACCACATGACGGACATTGAGCCGGATTGGGTACATCTGGACACCGACGAGAACGGTATCCGCATGAACCGCTATTTTGTGCAGCACCCGGAAATGGTGCTGGGCGAGATGGTCATGGAATCCACCCGGTTCGGTATGGACAGCGCCTGCAAAGCCTACGAGGACGCCGAACTGTCTGAGCTGCTTTCCGAGGCCATTCAGAACCTTCATGCGGAGATTACCGCTTACGAGATAGAAGAACTGGAGGACGAGGAAGATCATTCTATTCCCGCTGACCCAGCCGTCCGAAATTTCAGTTACACCGTTCAGGACGGCACGGTATACTTCCGTGAAAACTCCCGGATGTACCCGGTGGAGGTGTCCGTTACCGCAGGCAACCGCATTCGCGGAATGATCGCCATCCGGGACTGCGCCCGCAGAGTGATTGAATATCAAACCGAGGGCTACCCGGACGGGGATATTCAAAAGGAACAGGCGGAACTGAACCGGCTGTATGACGATTACACGAAACAATACGGCCTGCTGTCCAGCCGGGGCAACAGCCTTGCGTTCCGGGACGATTCCAGCTATCCGCTGCTCTGTTCTCTGGAGGTGCTGGACGAGGAAGGAAATCTGGAGCGTAAGGCGGATATGTTCACTAAGCGCACCATCCGTCCCCATGTGGCCGTAACCAGCGTGGATACGGCCAGCGAGGCGCTGGCGGTGTCCATTGCGGAAAAAGCGCGGGTGGATATGGAGTATATGGCCAGCCTTTCCGGGAAAACCGAGGAAGAACTGGCCGCTGACCTGACCGGCGTGATCTTCCGGAATATTGTGTGCGGGGAAAAGCCGGAGGACGTCCCCAAGGCTTTTGTGGATATAAGCCGGTTCCCCTTTGTTGCCGCTGATGAATACCTGTCCGGCCATGTGCGCCGCAAGCTGCGTATGGCAAAGGCTCTCTACGAGGTATTACCGGCTGAAAAGAAACCTCTGATTGCCAAAAACATCGAGGCGTTGGAGGCGGTGCAGCCGGCAGATCTCACCGCCGCCGAGATCGGCGTGCGTATCGGCGCAAACTGGGTGCCGGTGGAAATCTATCAGCAATTCATGGAGGAAACCTTCGGCACCAGCGCCTACGCCAGGGGCCGCACGAAAATCCTCCGCTCCGGGGCCACCGGCCAGTGGGGGATCACCGAGAAAAACGCTGACCGAGGCAATATCAAGGCTACGACCACCTATGGCACCAAGCGGATGAATGCCTATTATATCCTGGAGCAGACCCTGAACCAGCGGGATGTGCGCGTGTTTGACTATGTGGAGGACGAAAACGGCAATAAAAAGCCGGTCCTGAATAAGAAAGAAACCGCTATTGCCCAAGACAGGCAGGAGCTGATAAAGCAGAAATTCTCCGAATGGATATGGAAGGATATTGACCGGCGGGAGCTGCTGTGCCGCATTTACAACGAAACCTTTAATTCTGTGCGCCCACGGGAGTACGACGGGCGGCACATTACCTTCTCCGGCATGAACCCGGAAATTACTCTGCGGCCCCACCAGATCAACGCCATTGCCCATATCATGTACGGCGGGAATACCCTGTTGGCCCATGAGGTGGGCGCGGGCAAGACCTTCGAGATGGTAGCCGCTGCCATGGAGATGAAGCGGCTGGGCCTTTGCACCAAATCCCTGATCGTAGTGCCAAACCACATCACGGAGCAGTGGGCGGCAGAATGGCTCCAGCTCTACCCCTCTGCCAATATCCTGGTAGCGACAAAGCGGGATTTTGAAACCCGGAACCGCAAGAAGTTTTGCGCCAGGATTGCCACCGGCGACTATGACGCTATCATCATCGGCCACAGCCAGTTTGAGAAAATCCCCATGTCGGCTGAGCGGCAGGCCGCTATTTTAGAGCAGCAAATCGACCAGATTATGCGGGGCATTGAGGAGGCCAAAGCAGCCAAGGCCGAGCGGTACACCGTGAAGCAGTTGGAGCGCACCCGGAAGTCACTGGAAACAAAGCTGGACCGGCTCAATGACCAGAGCCGCAAGGATGATCTTGTCACCTTTGAGGAACTGGGCGTAGACAGGGTGTTCGTGGACGAGTCACATTATTTTAAGAACCTTTTTTTGGCGACAAAAATGCGGAATGTGGGCGGCATTGCCCAGACCGAGGCGCAAAAGTCCTCAGATCTTTTTATGAAGTGCCGCTATCTGGACGAGATCACCGGAGGCCGGGGCGCTATTTTTGCCACCGGTACGCCGATCTCCAATTCGATGGTGGAGTTATATACCATCCAGCGGTATTTGCAGTACAGCGTCTTAGAGGAAATGGGGCTTTTGCACTTCGACGATTGGGCCAGCGACTTCGGTGAAACCGTTACAGCCATCGAATTGTCCCCGGAGGGCAGCGGCTACCGGGCCAAGACGAGATTTGCCAAGTTTTTCAATCTTCCAGAGCTGATGGCTACCTTCAAGCAGGTGGCGGATATTCAGACAGCGGATATGTTGCAGCTCCCGGTTCCCAAAGCCAACTTCCACACGGAGGTCATCAAGCCCTCTGCGCTTCAGCAGGAAATGATACGGGGGCTTGCCGAGCGTGCTGAGGCTATTCGGGGCGGCGGCGTGGACCCCAAGGTGGACAATATGCTCCGCATTACCAACGACGGGCGCAAGCTGGCCCTGGATATGCGGCTCATCAATCCGCTGGCTGCTGATGACCCAAACGGAAAAGTAGCCACCTGTGCCCGCAATGTCTACCGGATATGGGAGGAAACCCAGGGACAGCGCAGTGCCCAGCTTGTATTCTGTGACCTCTCCACGCCAAAGGCGGACGGCTCCTTTAATGTGTACGACGACCTGCGGAAAAAGCTCATGGATATGGGTATTCCGGAGGAAGAAATCGCCTTTATCCATGACGCCGACACCGACACCAAGAAAAAGGCACTGTTTGCGAAAGTGCGCTCCGGCCAGGTGCGCGTCCTCATGGGCAGCACCCAAAAGATGGGCGCAGGCACCAACGTCCAGGACCGGCTTATTGCCTTACACGACCTGGATTGCCCCTGGCGGCCTTCCGATCTTCAGCAGCGCCTGGGCCGTATCGTCCGCCAAGGAAACCAAAACCCGGAGGTTGAGATTTACCGGTATGTGACAGAAGGAACCTTTGACGCTTATCTTTATCAGCTTGTGGAGAACAAGCAGAAATTCATCGCGCAGATCATGACCAGCAAGGCTCCTGTCCGTATTGCGGATGATGTGGATGAAACGGCCCTGAGCTATTCTGAGATCAAGGCTCTGGCCACCGGCAATCCGCTTATCATCGAAAAGTGCAATCTGGATATGGAGGTTGGCAAGCTGAATATGCTGAAAGCCAGCTACCTGAGCCAGAAATACGCGCTGGAGGAATTGGTGCTGCGGAAATACCCGGCAGACATCACCCGGCTCACCGAGCGTATTGCGGGCTATGAGCAGGATGTGCAGCTCGCCGCCGCGCATCCCAAACCCGCCGAAGGCTTTGCAGGCATGACGATTCTGGAAAAACCTTATACCGACAAAGAGGCGGCTGGCAAAGCCATCCTCGATGTATGCACCAAAATGACCGGCTCTGATGCTGTTTTTTTAGGACAGTACCGGGGCTTTTCTCTTACTCTTGCCTATGACGGCACCAGCAATGAGTACCGCATGACCATGAAAGGAACGCTCTCCCATACGGCGGTGCTGGGCGCAGACATCTTTGGCAATATCACCCGTATGGATAACGTGATCGACAGCCTTGCCGCCAAGCTGAAAACTGTGCAGGCGGAGCTGGCGGATACCCAAACCCAGCTTGAAAATGCCCGCACAGAGCTGGCCGCACCCTTTGCCAGAGAGGAGGAACTGGCCGAAAAGACAGCGCGGCTAAAAGAATTAAATATCCTGCTGAACATGGATGAGAAGGATAAAACTCTGTTAGACGATGGCCCGGAGGAGGATGCGCCGGAGCCTCCTCCGGCCAGAGCGTATGAGCGGTAACAGCAGGCGGCGGGTTAAAACCTGCCGCTTTACATAGATGGGCTTATGGCCCTTGCCAAATGAATGAACATAATCAAACCAAAGCATAGGTGCCGTTGCGAAAATGTCGGAAAAGTTGACACTTGTAAGAAAAAGTCGCTTGAAAAAGTTTACGCTTTGCCTTGAAACTCCTTTGAAAAAGTTGCTGCCGTATTCAAAGAGTTCTGCGCCAATCTGGTTGAGCCGCTCTTGACAAAAATGAAAATGAGATTATAATAAACTCATAATACACCAACTCGTAACTCAGCTATTTTTTTGAAAAGGAGAAGGAAACCATGTTTTATTGTCGGGAAGAGGAACTGCACACGATGAACCGCCGGTATGAAAAAGGCCGGTTCGAGTGTGTTGTGATATATGGAAGGCGGCGTGTGGGAAAGACTGCGTTGATTAACGAATTTTGCAAAGGGAAACCTACCATTTATTTTTCTGCCTTAAATGCGTCCTCCCAGGAAAATCTGGAGGCGCTCTCCAAGGCAATCTATACTTGTCAGAACCCGGGCAGCACCAGCGCACCTACCTATCAGAGCTATGCGGACGCATTGGATGCTGTTACCGAGATGGCAAAGGGAAACCGTCTGGTGTTTGTGATTGATGAGTATCCCTATTTGGCCAAAGCGGAGAAGTCGATTTCCTCCCGGCTTCAGCACATGATCGACCATCAGTGGCAGGACAGTAAACTGTATCTGATCCTGTGCGGTTCCTCCATGAGCTTTATGGAATATCAGGTGCTGGGCTATGAAAGCCCCTTGTACGGACGGCGCACGGCGCAATTTAAGATACAGGCGCTGACCTACCGGGAAATTACCGTATTCCATCCCAAATTGAAAGCCACGGAGCAGGCTCTTTTATATGGTGTGACCGGAGGGATACCTCACTATATCAATAAACTGGATGTGGAAAATGATTTGGATGAGGCACTTTTGGAAAACCTGTTCAGCACTTCCAGTTATCTGTTTGAAGAACCGGAAAATTTGCTGAAGCAGGAGTTGCGGGAGCCAGCCATCTATAATTCCGTAATCTCCGCGATTGCGGGAGGAGCCAGCCGTTCCAATGAAATCTCCACGAAGGTTGGGCTGGAATCCGGTGTATGTGCAAAGTATCTGAAGGTTCTGCTGGATTTGGGAATTTTGAAAAAGGAAACGCCGATTACGGAGAAACCCGGCAGGAAAACAATCTATGCCATTGATGATAATTTCTTCCGGTTTTGGTATCGCTTTGTTCCCCGGAATATGTCTGTTATCAGCGCGGGGCGTATGGGTCTTGTCTACGAGCAAGCTGTGAAACGGTTTTACCCGGATTATATGGGGCTTGTATTTGAAAAAATGTGCCAGGAATATCTGCTCCGCTACGCAAAAAATCTCCCGATTTTGCTGGGTAATATTGGGCAGTGGTGGGGAACAGACTCCAAAACCCGGAAAGAAGTACAGATTGACATCGTGGGGACGTCGGTAGAAGGGAACGAGTATCTGATTGGCTCCTGTAAATACCGGAATGAAAAGATTGGAGCAGAGGAATTGGAGCTGCTTCGCAGATATGCGGCGGTATTCCGCAGGGATGGAACCTTTCATTATTATATCTTTTCCAAGGGCGGCTTTACACCGGCGCTGTTGGAAGCGGAAAAGCGTAAAGAGGTAACATTAGTGACACTGGAAGACCTCTATCAATAAAAGAATCCAAGAGGAAGAAAAGCAAATGATTTATTTTACAGCAGACACGCACTTCGGCCATGCTAATGTGGTAAAGATGTGTGAGCGCCCTTTCCCGGATGTGGAGGCCATGAATGAGGCGATGATCGCTACATGGAATGACCGGGTGGGCGGCAATGACACGGTATATATTGTCGGGGATATGTTCTTTCGCTGCGAGGACCCGGAAAGCATTTTGAAGCGGCTGAAAGGAAAAAAGCGGCTCATTGCCGGCAATCATGACGGCTCCTGGATGGGGAAAGTGGAGCTTTCGCGGTACTTTATCAGCGTCGATCTCTATCTGGAGATTTCAGACGGCGCTCATGCCCTGACGCTTTGCCATTACCCGCTCCTCACCTGGAAACACGCAAAAAAATCCTACATGGTACACGGACACATCCATGCCAACACGGACGCGGATTTCTGGCCGCTGCTTCGTGTTCGGGATAACGTGCTGAACGCCGGTGTGGACGTCAACGGCTATATGCCCATTACCTTTGACGAGCTTTTAGAGAACAACCGCCGCTTTAAGGAAAACAATTAAAACTGCATACAACTTTTTCTTTTCTGCATATAGTCTGCCTGTTTTATATGCAGAAAAACTACATAGCCGGGTGATTTCCTTTCGGAATTTCACCCGGCTATTTCTATGCCAGAATGGAGGTGAACACCATGACGAATGAGCAACTGAACACCGCTCTTTATGAAAAGATGTTTGCAGAACAGGAAACCTACCGGGCGTGGCTCCTGTCCCAGCCCCCGGAGGAAATCCTGAACCACACTTACGAATACACCGTGCGGGAGGATATTTTACTGTCGCTGGAATACCACAATCTTCCGGACGCGCAGGCCAGGGCGCTGCGCCGGTCCCCCAGCCCTTTGGCCGATGTATTCCGGGACTGGCAGGACAAGGAAACCGGTTATATGGACGACATCTGGGCCACCGTGGAGGAACGGGCCAAGACCGAAGCCGCCAAGCAACAGCAACGCCAGAAATCGAAAAAAGACCCGGAGCGGTAAGCTCCTTTAGCCAGCGGATTGTGTGCATTTTTTAATATTGGAAAGGGATAGTACGATGTATTATGTGGATCGATTTGGACGGGAATTTGAAACAAAGGAAGAACTGACAGCTTTCTATGAGCAGGCAGATCAAATTGGCAGCTGGGAGAAAGCGCACCGTGTTCCAGAGCGTCAACGCCTTACCTGGTTTTATCCTGACTTCGGAGTATATGTGCCGAATTACTGGGTACAGCCTAAAGAAATTGCCCAAAAATACAGTGAAATTACCAGACAGATTACAGAAAAAAACAAAGCATTTACTCTGGACAGGGAGAGATAATCGACTATAGCCGGCTGACCATAATCAGCCGGCTATTTACATAGCTGGCTGCCTAAAGCAGTCAATTCAAGCTATGAGAAAGGAGGACAAACGGTATGCCTTATATTCCACCGGAGGTAGTCGCACAGGCCAGGGAGATGGATTTGTTGACCTACCTTAAGAACTACGAACCGGGCGAGCTGGTGCATTTTGGCGGTAACACCTACTGTACCCGCGAGCATGATTCCCTGAAAATCTCCAATGGCAAGTGGTGCTGGTTCTCCCGTGGCATTGGCGGCAGGACGGCGCTGGACTATCTCATTAAAGTCAAGGAGCTGCCTTTTACCGAGGCCGTGGAGCGCATCGTCGGCTATTCGGCGGTCCAGCCGCCTGTCTTTGAACCGAAACCCCAAAAGGCGTCGGAGAAAATCCTTTTACTGCCGCAGGCCAACCGGTGCACCACCCACGCGGTGAGCTATCTTTCCGGGCGCGGGATCGACAGCGAACTGATCGACTTCTGCCTTGCTACCGGGCGGCTGTATGAGAGCGGCGGCAAATACCACAACGTAGTCTTTGTGGGTCAGGATCAGCACGGCAAAGCCCGGTATGCCAATCTCCGGGGCATTGGCTCCGATTTTAAGGGTGAGTGTAACGGCAGCGACAAACGGTTTTCGTTCAATATCCCCGCTGAATACAGCAATACCCTTTACCTGTTTGAGAGCGCCATCGACCTGCTTTCCTATGCAACCTTGCAAAAAATGCACGGTCTGGACTGGAAAAAAGATCATCTGCTATCCCTGGCCGGCGTGTATCAGCCGAAAAAAGAAATTGAAAAAAGTGCGGTGCCGCTGGCGCTGACGCAGTATCTGGCCGACCACCCGGAAATCCAGTGTATCCTGCTGCGCCTGGACAATGACTATGCGGGCCGTATGGCGGCAAAGGCTTTGATGACGATTCTGCCGGAGAAGTATACGGTGGACGCCCGGTTCCCGCCCCAGGGCAAGGACTACAATGATTATCTCTGCAAGTGCCTGAGGCTGCCCGTCACAAAACCCAAAGAGCGAAAACAAGAACGATGATATGGAGGATAACAACATGAAAGAATTTGTAGTTACTTTGACCGCTGTTTCTAAAAAGAACTTTCATATGAAAGCAGACTCTCAGGAGGACGCCTTCCTGCTGGCGGAGGCTATTCTGGAGAACACTGACCTGCTGGACTTTACCGATGAGGATGTGAACAGCATGGATATGACCTGCGAGGAACAGTGCGGCGGCGTCTGCGAGATCTGCGGCAATGCTTGTGAGAACTGCGGTGACTGCACGGATTTGGAGCCGGAGTGCCCCTACCCGGACAGGGAGTGTAAACACCGCTGCCCGGTGTGCGGCGGCTGTATGGCAGACGACGAGGACGAATGATTTTGTTTTCGGCTGGTAAAAAGAGATGTTCGGACTTCTGGGACGAACTGACCTGTGATATACCAGCAAGCATCGCCGTTTGTCCCCAAACGGCAGACTTGTCAGGGGAAAACCCCTGAAACCCCTAAAAGAAAGGATGGACTTTATCTATGCTCGAAGCATTATTTTTTGCAATTGGATTTCTCATCGGCGGCCTGTTTGGTGTGGTGATGATGTGCCTGCTTCAGATCAACCGTATCGGGAGGGAGCATGAGGATGAGTAAGCGGAATATTGAAATCAAGGTGCGTCTGAACCGTAAGGAGGCAGAGGCGCTGAATAAAAGGGTCAAGAAAAGCCGCCTCTCCCGCGAGGCGTATATCCGCCATCTGATCGAGGGCAGCGTTCCCCGTGACGCGCCGCCCCCAGACTATTTTTCCATGATGCGGGAGCTGTACCGGATCGGCAATAACCTCAATCAGATCGCCCAAAAAGCCCATGTGCTGAACGTCATGGACGTACAGCGGTATGACGCTGCCATTCATGAACTGGAGGCAGCTATTCGCAAGATTACGGAGGCTGTGGTGCTGCCGCAGCCAATGGAGAAGTGACGCCGTGGCCACCACATCCATCTGGCGGGTCAAGGGCTGGCTCGGCAAGGTGGTCATTTATGTGGAGAACCCGGATAAGACAGAAAATCCCGCCTTTTATGAAAGACAGGATATGACAGAACCGCAGGCCCAGGGCCTTCTTGATGTAATCGACTACGCTGTGAACCGTGAGAAAACCGGGAATGTAAATGCAGATAACGAGGGCGAGGTCATCCTGCAGCAATTCGTGTCCGGCGTCAACTGCCATCCCGGTACAGCCCGCGAGGAAATGCTGGCCGTCAAGCGCCGGTTTGGAAAGGAGGACGGCACCGTGGCCTACCACGGCTATCAATCCTTTGCCCCCGGCGAGGTCATCCCGGAAATAGCCCATGAGATCGGCGTGAAGCTGGCCAGCCAGCTTTGGGGCGATAAGTACCAGGTGATCGTTGCGACTCATCTGGACAAGGCGAACCATCTGCATAATCATTTTGTGGTCAATACCGTATCTTTCCTTGACGGTATCAAGTACCATCGCACCGCTAAGGACTACCACGATATGCAGACCGCATCAGACGCTTTATGCCGGGAATATGGCCTGTCCGTTATTGAAAACCCAAAGCGCGGCAAGTCAAAGCAATACGGCGAGTGGCGGGCGGAACAGGAGGGCCGCCCCACCTGGCGGGGCCTTATCAAAGCCGAGGTGGACGAGATCATCCGCCAGTCTATGACGGAGCGCCAGTTTTTCGACAACCTGAAAAAGCGTGGCTATGAGGTCAAAACAGGCGCGGACATTTCCGTGCGGCCACCGGGCAAGCCCCGGTTTGTGCGTCTGGCCCGGAACTTTGGCGAGGATTATTCTATAGAAGGAATCCGCCGCCGCATCCTGGCACAGCAAAGGCCGGAGCGCCCCCTGCCGGAACCGGAACGTAAGGTGCGCCGTGCCACCCTCCGGGGAGATTTCAAAAAAGCCAGGAAAATCACCGGCTTTCGGGCGCTGTATTTCCACTATTGTTATCTGCTGGGCATTTTCCCAAAGAACCGGCCCAAAAGCAACAAACGCCTCCACTTCCTTCTCCGGGAGGATTTAGTAAAGTTGGAGGCCATATCCGACGAAACAAAGCTGCTGGTCCAGAATCACATTGATACGGACGAGCAGCTTTTTTCGTATAAAAGCTCTCTGGAGGGCCGGATCAAAACTGTGACTGCCAAACGGGCGGAGCTGTACCGCAGACGGCGCACTGTTGCCGTCAAGTCAGACCCGGATATGCTGGAGGCAGTCAAGGCGGAAATTTCCGCCCTTTCCAGGGAGCTTACCACACTCAGACGGGAGGTGAAGCTAGGATGATGCAAATGACCAGGACGGTAAACGGCCTGAGAGCATCACGGTCAGCCTGCTGGCGGACGGGAGCAAAGTGTCAGAAAAAGAAGTCACAGCTTCCGATAACTGGACATGGACGTTTGAGAACCTCCCGAAATACAAGGACGGGAAACTTATCAATTATACCATCCAGGAGGAAACCGTACCGGGTTATACACCGTCCTACAGCGGCTACAATGTCACCAACAGTTACACTCCGGGCAAGGTGGTCATACCCGTCACAAAGTCCTGGCAGGATAACAACGACCAGGACGGCCTGCGGCCGCAGTCTGTTACAGTGAAATTGCTGGCGGACGGCAAGGATACCGGAAAAACTTTAATTTTGAGTGAAGGCAATAGCCGCCCCTGCCACACGCTCAAAATTGCCGACCGCCTATCTTTCAAGACAAAGAGGCGATTATAAATGGAAGTGCAAGTACCAGGGATGTCGGGATAAGGCGAGGCTTACCAATTACATGGAGGCCGCCGTCCCTGCCTCGGAAAAGATTTAGACAACACCGCAGCGGGCCATGCTCACGAAAGTAAGCGATGGTCCGCTTTTTCTATATTACGGTTCCTGGCTGACGGGGACCGTTCCCATGACCGCCTGCGCCTTGGCGCGGGCTGCCGCTCACCGCCCCGTTTCGTTCTGGCCTGTCAACCTGAACGAAACGAAAGGAGCCAAGTATGAGCGGCAAGAAAATTTTTCATATAGATACAGAAAACCAGCCAAAACAGCCTGTCAGTGAACGAGTAGTGAGCGAAAGGGGAAGAAAAGAACTGCCTCCCGGCACGAAGGGAGGTGAGAACTTGAAACCTGAC
>CALXHO010000007.1 GCA_944388125.1 uncultured Gemmiger sp.
CGACTTCCCTATGAGACCTCTTAACTGGTCCTCTCCTAACGAGTTCGCCGTCCAATATGTTTGACAAACCTACAAAAGCTGCAAAAAAGGATTCGGAAACAGCCAGGGTCAGTATTGTTTCCGTCTGTAAATCGACGTGCTGATGACCCAGCTGATGAGGAAAATCACCACGCTGAACAGAACCAGCCCGCCGATCAGCCACCAGAAATGAGGATTTTCTGCCCACTGAACGACAGACCCGTACTCAACATCCATGGTCACGGGAACGCCCGTCACCGAGTCGGGGATCTCTGCCGGGCCGCGGAAGCCAAAGAACCGCTCTGCACTTTTGGCCCAGGCATCCAGTTTCGCCTGGTCCTCCGGGCTCAGCAGATGCTGCGGAACCCAGGTAACCAGGAGAAAGCCGCCCAGCACAAGCAGAAGAACAGCGCTCATGACAATGGTACGGGCGCGGTCGCTGCCAAAACGATAGGTCAGGGGCAGACTCAGGGAAAAATACAATGTGGCGATGGCGGCAGCGGTCAGGGTGCCGATCAGTGCCTCGTCGTAGCCCATGGTTCCGTTGATGATCCCTGAGGAAAAGGAAAAGGCAAGCATACTCACCACACCGCCGAACAGGATGAAGCATCCCCCCAGAATATATTTGCTGCCTACAATGGCGGTGCAGCGGACAGGCAGAGTATGGGCGTAAATGTCCCAGTGACTGTACTCATCAAAGCCGATGGCACTCTGTACATACAGCCCCAGCACAAACACCAGCGCATACAGCATGAAGGGCATATCAAAAAACATGGCCATTCCCACATACAACACAAAAAGCAGGGTGAAGTTTTTCTTATATCGGGATGTCAGGGTACACCAGTCCTTGTACAAAAGACCTTTCATTGTTTGTCCCTCCCACTGGTAAAGCGCATGATGTCATCGATGCCGGCCGGGTCGCAGACGGCCCCCGGCAGCAGACGCAGAACTTCCTCCCGGCCCTTGACCAGCGTCTCGCAGCCAAAGTTGGTGCGCCGGGTGTGAACGATGCGGTCTCCCGGCAGCCTGGCCAGATCATCCGACCCGCAGCGCAGGATGCCGTACTCCGATAGCAGGGTATCCTTGTCCTCCTGGAACAGCAGCTTGCCCTGGTGCAGATAGGCGATGGAATCGGCCACCTGCTCCAGATCACCGGTAATGTGGCTGCTGATCAGGATGCTGTGGTTCTCATCCTGAATAAAATCCAGGAAGAGGTCCAGCATCTCCCCGCGCACCACCGGGTCCAGACCGCTGGTCGCCTCATCCAGTACCAGCAGCAGGGGATGATGGGCCAGCGCTGTGGCCAGGTTCAGCTTCATCCGCATGCCGCGGCTGTATGCCTTGACCGGTTTGCTGTCCTCCAATCCGAACTGTTTCAGCAGCCGAAGGTATTCCGCACTGTCCCACCGGGAACCGAAAATACCTGCCATGCTTTTGCCGATCTGCTTTGCCGTCAGGGACTCATAGAAGTAGGCATCGTCAAATACCACGCCCAGATCAGCGCGCCCGGCAGGGGAGTCGGGTGCACGGCCGAGCAGCGCGATGCTGCCCGCGTCGGCAGGGTTGACGCCGGTCAGGAGTTTCAGCAGTGTGGTCTTGCCGGCGCCGTTTTCTCCCACCAGACCCACAATGCAGCCGTTGGGAATCATCAGGTCGATCGGCCCCAGGGCAAAACCGGGGTAATGCTTCTCCACGCCGCGGATTGCCGCGGCACAGCTTGCGGAACTCATACTCAGTCCTCCCATAAAAGGTCAAGCATCTCAATGACCTCTCCGCGGCCGATGCCGCCCTGCCGTGCCGCGTCCACGGCGTTCTGCAGATGCTGCTCGACACGCTTGAGCATTTCTTCACGCTGAAGCTCGGGATTCTGCGGGGCAACAAAACTGCCCTTGCCGGGCTGTGTCACAATAAAACCCTCGTTTTCCAGATCTTCATACGCACGTTTGGTTGTGATGACGCTGATGCGCAGTTCCTTGGCCAGTAGCCGGATGCTGGGCAAAGCGTCTCCTTCTTTCAGCTTGCCGGACAGGATCTGCTCCTTGATCTGCCGCGTGATCTGCGCGTAGATGGGCTCCTGGCCGGCATTGGAGATGTACAGCTCCATGGCGCTGCCTCCTCGTGTACAAGATGCGAACTGTTCATATCTGATATATACAGTATATACATAGCATACACGGTTGTCAAGTGCAGGAAACAAAAATCCGGATGGATAGAAAATGATGCATCCTGAATAAAAAAGTGAAAAAAAACCGGCTCATGGCGGAACCGGCGCCGGCGGGACATAGTTCAGGGCTTCTCCGCATAGAAATGCACCGGCCCGTATGGGCCAGGGGGAGGTAGGACGATGGCTTCAAAAAAGCGGGAGACACGGCAGATCAGTCCCGAGCAGGACAGGCACATGCGGCGCAGGACACGGGTCTTTTGTGTTGGAATGGCGATCCTGTGTTTTGGGGTACTGATCGGGCGATTGTTTGTGCTGCAGATTCTCGACCCGGAGGATTATGCCGCCCGGGCGGCGGATCAGCAGCTGCGTGATACCGTCATCCCGGCGGCAAGAGGAGAAATTCTGTCATCGGACGGCACCGTATTGGCGGCCAGCGAGACCTGCTGGACCATCCGGGCCTCGCCCCGGGAGCTGGCGGATGAGCTGGTAGAACCAGCCGCCCGGGCATTGAGCGAAATTCTGGAAATCGATTACGCAGAAACTCTGGAAAAATTCTCCCAGCGCAGTTCCAACGATTGTCTGCTCCGACGGCGGGTAGACAGGGAGATGGCCGATGCAGTGCGTACCTGGTGCAGCGAAAACGGTGCCGAGGGCATCCAGATCCGGCAGGATACCAGGCGAGTCTACCCGGAGGGAGACTTTATGGGCTGCCTGTTAGGGTTTACCGATGTGGATAATGCCGGGCTGTGGGGCCTGGAACTGGAATATAACGAGCTTTTGACCGGAACCAATGGCCGGGTACTGACTGCAAAAAATGCCTGGGGCTATGACATGCCGGAAAGCTATAATACGCTGGTGGAGGCCGTCCCCGGAGCAACGCTGACGCTGACGATTGATGCCAATATCCAGCATTATCTGGAAAGCGCCATCGAGGCGGCAGTGCAGGAACACAATGTGGCCTCCCGGGCGGTGGGGATTGTGATGGATGTGCAGACGGGGGCCATTCTTGCCATGACAGTCAAGCCGGACTATGACCCCAACAATCCACGGACCATTGTGAATGAGGAGATCCGCGCCCAGGTCAACGCCCTGTCGGGGGAGGAACGCAGTACCGCCTTGCAGACGGCTCAGCAGGCCCAGTGGCGCAACAAGGCCATCAGTGATTTGTATGAGCCGGGCAGTGTATTCAAGCTCATCACGGCGGCCGCGGCACTGGATACAGGCGTCTGCACACCGGACAGTCAATTCGTCTGCGCGGGCTCCATCAATGTGGCGGGTACACGATTCCGGTGCGCCAACGGCCATATCCATGGCCTCGAAACCTTTGCTCAGGGGCTGGCTGTCTCCTGCAACCCCTGCTTCATCCAGATCGGAGCCCGGCTGGGAAAAGAGGCTTTCTGCGACTATTTCGAGGCATTCGGATTGCGGGAGGCCACCGGCATCGATCTGCCCGGCGAGATCAAGAAAAGTGAGTATTATACCGCTGACCGGATGGGCCCGGTGGAACTGGCCAGCTGCTCTTTCGGACAGAGCAGCAAGGTCAGTTATCTGCAGATGATCACGGCGGTGTCGGCCATCGTGAACGGCGGAAGGCTCATGCAGCCGTATGTGGTGGCTGAGGCCCGGGATGCGGATGGCATTCTTCTGTGGAAAAAAGAACCCATCGTCAAGCGGCAGGTGATCTCGGAGGAAACGTCCCAGACCATGCGGCTGCTCATGGAAAATGTTGTCGCCACCGGAACAGGAAAAAACGCCACGGTGGCAGGATATCGTGTGGGAGGAAAATCGGGCACAAGCCAGAAACTGGACAGTGAGGACGCCGCAGCCCGCATCGCCAGTTTTGTAGCAGTTGCCCCGGTGGAAGACCCCCGCCTGGCCGTGTTGGTCTGTCTGGACGAACCCCACAGCTGGACCACCTCGGGTGGTTCTCTGTCAGCGCCTGTCTGTGCCGAGGTGCTGGCCAAGTCGCTGCCCTATCTCGGCATCGAGCCGAACTATACGGAGGAAGAGCAGCAGAAACTGTTCGCGGCTGTCCCCGATGTGACCGGCTGGCGCACCGAGGCAGCCACACAGAAACTCAGGGAGTACGGGCTGACCGCCCACATTGACGGCGATGCCGAGCGTGTAGTGGCACAGTATCCCTTGCCCGGTGTGCAGGTCCGCAAAAACTCCGTGGTTTTTCTGGATACAACAGGGGAAAACGACCCGACCTTGGAAGAATAAAACGATCAATATAAGAGGAAAATCCCGTCCCGGCAGACCCGTCCAAATGCGGCGCGGTCCATCCGGACGGGATTTTTGAATTGGATATTTCGGGCGCCGCAGGCAAATCCCGGGCAGACGCTCCGGTCCGGGCTGCGTATTCCGGGACGATGCGGCCAGGGGAGGAGGGCCCCTCAGCGCACCAACAGGTCAGCAGGAATTCCGATGTTACAGATGGTCAATCTGCCGACGTGCCGGGGACCATGACCGGTGAACAGACCAGGTTTGGCGCAGCTGAAGGTGACGGTCTCGTCAGCTGACACGGCAATGCCCAGGATCTCTCCGGTGTTGCCGTCGATGCCGGAAGGAATATCGCAGGCCACCACAGGGGTTCCCGCGCTGTGTGCAGCGTTGATGGCGGAGACAGCGCAGGCAAACATCCCGGCCACGGCACGGTCTAGGCCGACGCCGAAGAGAGCATCTACCAGACAACCGGTATCCTGCGGAATCTCCTCGCCGGTGTACGGTTCCACAACCCCGCCCAAAGCCAGAAATTTGTCCCGCTCGGCCTGGGAATCGGACGTCATTTTTTCTTCCTTGCCTACAAAGCAAACCGTTGCGGGAATCCCTTTTTTCAAAAGCATCCAGGCACAGGCAAATCCATCACCGCCGTTGTTGCCGGGACCGCAAAAGATCAGCACAGGCCCTTTGCGCGCTGTCCGCTGCAGCCAGGCTTCCACAGCGTCGGCTACGTGCCCGGCGGCTGTCTCCATCAGCAGCAGGGAGGAAATCCCGCGCTCCTGAATGGCAATCCGGTCCATTTCTTTCATTTCAGCGGTGGTTTTGCAGATCATGACATATCCTCCTTCAGCATGAAGACGTTGTATAAAATCTCTATGAGTAGCATATCACAGCGGCTCTGCGAGGAAAAGCCCTCGGCGGGGAAAAAGGAGGCTGCCTATGCGGAAGCGGATGAAATCCTATATAGGTCCTTTTCCCGGGCCTTGCCGGATACGGGACAACTGGAGGCGGGTACTCGGTTGTGATGCCTTTTCGGCCCAGGCTGAACCACCGGTCGGGGCCGGACTTGCACGATCGAGGGCAGTACCCGCAAAATAAAATGTTAGGAATCCGGCGGCACCGGAAATGACCTTTTGTGAATGACGCTGAAAAAGCGGAACGACAGAGCTTTCCAGCGCGCCTTTGTTGAAAAAAAACTGAATAGGCGGTATAATGCCTATAATTGCTGAAGTTGTGACTGTCGCATGGTTATGTACCCTGTGGTTTACGGCGAAGGCATGAGGGAAAGCCGGAAGGCTGACCTGGATTTCAGACAAAGGGAGGAGGTACCATGAGGGCATTGCAGAACCGCCGGCAGTCAGGCACACGGTCCCAAGCGGCATCCGGGCAGATGCAGGGCAAAGGCAACTGTATGCCTGCAACGGTCCCGGAAAAGAAGCCGGGCTTCCTCCTGAAAGATTGCGGCCGAAATCCAACATGATGACAGGACCCGGTTCGTGCGGAAAACACCCCGTACATGACGGCTGGGCCTTTGTTGTGTACGGGAATCACCGAGTTCAGAATGTCCGGAGTAAGCGCGTTTCCGATGGATGGCCGTGCAGAATGGTATACATTATATAAGAAGTAACTCTCATTATTGTTGCGCCGGCCTCGGATAGGAAAAAGACAGGGAAAGAAAAAACGCTGGGAATGCTGTAAATTCCGACAAAGGCAATAGAGAATCGGAGTACAGGAGTGAGGATACATTTGGGAAAGTTCATGTCAAATCGGGAAAAACTGCAATATACATTGACCTTCATCACCGACCTGATCAGTCTGGGATGCAGTGTTTTTCTCACACTGATTGTTTTTGATTACTGGTTGAAGCTGATCCCCAGTTATGATCATTCGGACAAGATTCAGTTTTACGGGCTGCTGCTGATCTCTTTTCTGGCAACATTTTTGTGCTTTGACCAGACGGAAAACATTACCCGCCGGCATTGGCTGGGAGAGCTGAAGATCACGTTCCTGTTCAACATCATTATGATGGCGGTGTTTACAACGCTGATCGTTCTGACCAAGGCGGTCATGTCGGATTCG
The DNA here is from genome assembly GCA_944388125.1 of uncultured Gemmiger sp. Classification (GTDB taxonomy): domain Bacteria; phylum Bacillota; class Clostridia; order Oscillospirales; family Ruminococcaceae; genus Gemmiger. The sequence continues at coordinate 6,485 of CALXHO010000007.1, forward strand.
CGCTATCTGATTCTGGGGCTTGTTCTGAGCAACGTTGCCCTGATGTTCCTGTTCCATCAGCTTCTGAAGCATCATCTCAGCCAATCCGGACGGATGAAGAGCATGGCGACGCTGGCCGGAATCGTATCCACGACCGACCGCCTGGGAGAACTGGAAAAGGAGCTTCGCAAGGACTGGACCAAGGCAATCCGGGGTGCAGCGCTGCTGGATGGCGGCAAAGACCTGGTGGGAACGAAGATCCAGGGCGTCACCGTGAAAGCTGTCGGTCTGGATTTTATGGATTGGGTCCGGCAAGACTCCCTGGATGAAGTCTATATTGATATCCCGTACGACAGTGGAACCTCTCTGCTGCCGCTTCTGGCGGAACTTGAGAGCATGGGCGTTACCATTCATCTGAATGTTCCTCTGATTGAAAAGCTGCATGACCGGCAAAGCAAGTCTGATTCGGCATGGTATCCCCGCCCGGCAAAGAGCGTGGAGGAATACGGGGATATCTCCATGATCACGCTGAAGGTGACGCAGCGCAGTTTCAGCGATCAGGTGATCAAGCGGTGCATGGATATTGTGGGCGGCGCAATCGGACTGATTCTCAGTGTGCCGATCATTGCCATCACAGCCATCCCGCTGAAGCTGGAATCCCCGGGCCCCCTCTTTTTCAAACAGAAGCGTGTGGGACTCAACGGGCGTATTTTTGAAATCTACAAATTGCGCAGCATGTATGTGGATGCGGAAGAACGGAAGAAAGAACTGATGGCCAAAAATGAAATGAACGGCCTGATGTTCAAAATGACGGACGATCCCCGGATCACGAAAGTGGGTAAATTCATCCGGAAAACATCCATTGACGAACTGCCGCAGTTTCTCAATGTGCTGAAAGGTGATATGAGTCTGGTGGGGACACGTCCGCCGACGCTGGATGAGTACAAGCATTATGAAAGCCATCATAAACGCCGTTTGTCGATGAAACCCGGCATTACGGGAATGTGGCAGGTGAGCGGACGCAGCAATATTGAGGATTTCGAAGAAGTCGTCAAGCTGGACGTCGCCTACATCGATAATTGGAGCATCTGGATGGATGTCAAGATTCTGTTCAAAACTGTCATGGTCGTCTTCTGTCATGTGGGCGCCAAGTGATACCGCAAACGACAGAAGATTGGTATTGCGGGTGGCAAGATCTTTGAAAGGGCTGCCGTACAAAATTGTGACCGAAACTCTGCGATTGCCGGTGTTGCGGGGGAGCTTCCTCAGGATTGGTGCGGAAAAATAGGAACAGTATTTATCGAGGTGAAGAATGCATTATCACGATTCTCGACTCCTGAAAAGTATCAGCGCACTGGTGGATTTCCTTCTGATTCTGGCAATCTTTTTCCTGTCTGGCCTGCTCAGAATGATCTCGCCCTTTGGCGATACCTTTTCAATGAACGATGTGTATCGGTTCATGCCGTTGTCCGTACTGTATGCAGCGGTCATGGTGATGTGCTACTGGACCGAGGGCAGCTATCAGTCGCTGCACATCCGCAGCGTCAAGCGTGAACTGGTCAAGGTTTTTGTGACGAACCTGATCGGGTTTGCCCTGGTGGCAACGATCCTTTTCGTTTTTCAGCTGTCGCAGTTTTCCCGTCTGCTTCTGGTTCTGTTCTATGCCCTGTCGGTTGTGGCCATTGTCATCAAGCGCTTTGTACTTGACAAGGCTGCCACGTGGTATGTGCTGAAACATAATATTGCAGCAAGGGTTGTGATTGTGGGCAATGGCCCCATGGCACACCGGTTTTACAAGGATGTGGTTTCCCGGCACACGGCTTCCATGCGGTATGTGGGGTACCTCGCCGATCGACCGGCAGAAGATATGCCGGACTATCTGGGAACCCCGCTGGAGTTTCATAAAATCCTTCAGAAAACCCGTGTGGATCATGTGGTCATTGCGGAGGAAACCCAGGAACGCCACAATCTGCAGAAACTGATCTCCATTGCGGATACCTACCATATCCGGGTATCTGTGGTGCCGGTCTACAACGATTTCGTAAAAGATACAACACAGGTCAGCGTCATCAACGGAATCCACCTGGTTGATGTTGCCCTGGTGGACACCTGTGACATCATGGGGGTCCATATCGTGGTCACCGATATGGAAAAGACCCTGAACCTGATCGAGACAAAACTCGAGGAGTGGCGGGGAAAATATATCTGTGTGGCCAATGTGCACACCACTGTCACCGCCCATGACGATGCCTCGTACCGCAAAATCCAGAATGACGCGGTCATGGCTCTCCCGGATGGAGGGCCGCTCTCCCAGTACAGCCGGGAACATGGCTATCAGACGGCTCAGCGTGTGACAGGCCCGGACCTCATGAAAGAGGTACTGGCCAGAAGCGCCGAAAAAGGCTGGCGGAACTATTTCTACGGCTCCACGCCGGAAACATTGGAGTTGCTGCGCAACAAGATCGAGGAGCGCTATCCGGGAGTGCAGATTGCCGGAATGATGTCTCCGCCGTTCCGTGACCTGACGCCGCAGGAGGATGCGGACATCGTCAGAGAGATCAATGCGGCCAAACCGGATTTTGTATGGGTCGGTCTGGGCGCACCCAAACAGGAACGCTGGATGGCAGCACACGACGGCCGGGTCAAGGCACTGATGGTCGGTGTGGGAGCGGCGTTTGATTATGAGGCGGGCAATATCAAGCGCGCCCCCATGTGGATGCAGAAACGGAACCTGGAATGGCTGTATCGCCTGATGCAGGACCCCAAGCGTCTGTTCAAGAGATATTTCCAGACAAACACAAAGTTTTTGCTGTGGAAGTGGAGACAGTAACTGCCTCCCGGTAAAATTGTATTGAAAGAACCCCGGCCTCGTACTTTTCCTGTCTGACAGGAAGGCACGAGGCCGGGGCTTTGTGTTCTCTATGCTTTTTACCGGATCCCCTGCAAGGCCAGCCGCTCAATGAGGGCGGCCAGTTCATCGGCGCTTTTTTTCATGCCGCTTTCCAGCCAGACCTGGAATACCTCGATGGTGCCGGACACGATAAAGGCATTGATGTAAGGGTAATCTTCCGGCTTCTGGTCGCCGTGCAGCGGGAGCCACTCAGTCAGAGCCATCTCACTGATCATCGACTTCATCTTGTCCATGAATTCGGCGTTGCCGTTTTTCTGCAGAAGCGGCAGGATATCGGCATGCTGTGCAAAGTGGGAGAACGCCTCGTAAATGATGGGGAAGGGGTTCTCGTTGAGCTGCCGGGGCGAATACTTGTGCAGGATTTCGGACAGTTCTTTCATCAGATCGTTGACCAGACAGTCCAGCAGGTCCTGGGTATCCTGGTAATGCAGGTAAAAAGTCCCGCGGTTGATGCGGGCCAGGCGGCAGATCTGGGTGACGGTGATCTCCTTGGCGGGATGGGTGCGCAGCAGTTCCAGATAGGCCCGGCGGATGCTCTCCTGTGTTTTCTGTACCCGGAGATCGGGCTTTTTGTCCGGCATGATACCCTCCTTTTGACACGGTAAATCAACAACTTGCGGCAATCTGTCGATTATTGAACGAAGCGGCGGATTTTAATGATTGAGCCAAAGAATTACTTTTATTATAATGAAAGTACCGAGAAAATCAACATCTGTTGAGCAGAAATGCTGCATCCGGAAAGCCGACAACTTTCACAATTTTGCGTGGAAAAAGTACATGAAATGTTCAGAATCCACTGATATACTGGCAACAGAATGGGCCGGGCCCGGTACCGGCGGACGGAAGGAGACGGGGGCATGCCGCGCAACACCGCTTTTGTAACATTTGAGAACGTATGCAAATATTACCAGATGGGCGACACCCGCATTGCGGCTGCCGACCATGTCAGCTTTGAAATAGAAAGAGGGGAATTCTGCGTCATTCTGGGGCCCTCCGGCGCGGGCAAGACCACCGTGCTGAACATGCTGGGGGGAATGGATACCTGTGATGAAGGCAAAATCCTCCTGGACGGGGAGATGGTCAGCGACTTCGATGCCCGGCGCCTGACCGAATACCGCCGCTATGACGTGGGCTTTGTATTCCAGTTTTATAATCTGGTGCAGAATCTGACAGCCCGGGAAAACGTCGAACTCGCCAGCGAAATCTGCAAGGATCCGCTGGATGCCGACCTGGTTCTCGACGAGGTGGGACTCAAGGACCGCAAAAACAACTTCCCGGCACAGCTGTCCGGCGGCGAGCAGCAGCGGGTGGCCATTGCCCGGGCGCTGGCCAAAAACCCCAAGATCCTTTTGTGCGACGAACCCACCGGTGCCCTGGACTACAAAACCGGCAAACAGGTGCTGGAACTTCTGCAGGACACCTGCCGCAAAAAGGGACGCACCGTCATCGTCATTACCCACAACAGTGCCCTGGCAGCCATGGCGGACCGGGTCATCCGCATCAACAGCGGCCGGGTCATCGAGATCACCCGCAACCCCGACCCCACACCGGTGGAAAGGATCGAATGGTAAATGGCACGCAGTTATCAGAAAAATATTCTGCGCACCTTCAAGGGCAGCCGCAGCCGCTTTGTGGCGATTTTTGCCATTGTGGCGCTGGGCGTCGGTTTTCTGGCCGGTCTGCTCTCTACCACACCCGACATGGAGGACTCCATGGAGGATTATCTGGACGCGGGCAATCTCTTTGACCTGCGGGTGGTGTCCACCCTCGGCCTGACCGACGACGATGTCCAGGCCCTGCGCCAGGTGGAGGGGGTGGGCGAGGTTCAGCCTGCCTATTCGGCGGATCTGCTGATCCAGGATGCCAGCGTCGAACTGGTAGGCCGGGTGCACAGCCTGACCGATGACCCGGAGGGAGCGGACGTCATCAACCGTCTGACCCTCACTGAAGGCCGGTGGCCGCAGGCAGACAACGAGTGCGTGGTGGAGGAGGGCATCTCCACCCTGAACAAGGAGTTTGCCATCGGGGACACACTGGTTGTCGACCCCGAAAATGAGGATCTGGAAGATACCCTGTCCCAGACCGAGTTTACCATTGTGGGCAAGGTACATAACACCTACTATTTCTCCTACGAGCGGGAACCGGCCAGCGTGGGCAGCGGCGCGGTGGACATTGTTCTGTATGTGAAACCGGATGCCTTTGCCTATGACAGCTATACCGAGCTTTATCTGACTGTCGACGGCGCGGCCCAGCTGGCCAGCCTGGAGGATGAATATACCGATCTGGTGTCCACGGTAGCCGACCGCATCGAATCCATGGAGGATGTTCGCTGTGAGGCCCGTTACACCCAGGTGGTTTCCGATGCCCAGGCAGAGATCGACGATGCCTGGCAGGAATATTACGACGGCAAGGCGGAGGCGGATGAGGAGCTGGCCGATGCCGCCCGGGAGCTGGAGGATGGCCGGAAGGAACTGTCCGATGGTGAACAGGAATACCAGGACGGTGAGCAGGAATACAGTGACGGCCTGGCCGAAGTACAGGAAAATGAACAGAAGATCGCGGACGGCGAGGTTCAGCTGGCGGACGGCCTGCGGGAACTGCAGGAAAAGCAGGCCGAGTACGACAATGCTGTGACCAAGCTGGCCGACGGCGAAAAACAGCTGGCGGATGGCAAAGCCCAGCTGGATGCGGCCCAGAAGAAGTATGACGACGGCCTGGCGCAATACCAGGCGGGTCTGGCCCAGTTTGAGGACGGGAAACGTCAGTATGATGCGGGTGTCGCTGCGTACGAAGAGGGTGTCCGGCAGTTTGAACAGCTCAAATTGCTGAATCAGGCCCAGAACGGTCTGACGGTCGGCATCCAGACGATCCTCGACCTGGGCTATGCCGGCAATGAGGAGGAGGCCCGTGCTCTTTTCTCTGACGAGAGCTTGGCCGAGACCGGGGAAGCCATCGATCAGCTGAATCAGCTGGCGCAGCTGCGCACCCAGGAGAAGGAAGCCAGGCAGACGTATGAGTCTGCTCTGGCGGCGGCCGGAGAAGATTCCGATACGGAGCAGGACCCCGAATCCTTACCGGATTCCACCAGGCAAGGGGATACCGGTGCAACCGGGGCGGAGCTGGACGATGCCGGGGCAGAAGAACTGGCAGACGAAACCGTGGAACTTGCTGACGGGGAAAACGCCCAGGATGAAACCGGCCAGGAAAAAACCGCCCTTGATGCGGACAATGCCGGAACAGCCGCAGAGGAACCCCCCATAGAGCCGGAAACCGTGGGGGCGGAAGCGTCGGAGCCGGACGGCAACGTGCAGACGGAACCGGAAACCCATGACGAGGTGGACGATATCCAGGCAGCCTCCACTGCCGCCGGAACGCCTGCCGGGGAACAACCGGCCTCTGAAGTGACGCCCGAAACCGACCCGACGGAGCCGGATCTGTTGGAAGAACAACAGCCTTCTGTCACTGCCGGGGAAAAGGAGACGGCAGTCGGCGAGGGCGTCCAGCCGGAGGCCAAAGCCCATGCGGCGCCCCTCACAACGGATGGAGATACGGAACTCCCCGATGTGGAGACGGCGAAAAAGGCCTGGGACGAGGCCCGGAACGCCTGGCTCGTTGCACTGAAGGAAGCGGCCAAAACCTATTTTGGTTTTGATCTGGACATCGAAAATCCGCTTCTTGTCAACTTTGCCGAGCAGATCGCGGATGAGAAAATCGCAGAACTTCCGGATATGCAGCAGCAGTATGAGCAGCTCAAGCAGCTGAATACGGCGCAGCATGGTCTGGAAACCGGTGTGCAGGCGATCCTGGATGCCGGCTATGCCGCGTCGGAGGAGGAAGCCTACGCACTCTTCTCCGACGAGGCCATTGCAGCGACGGAGGCAGAGCTGGAAGAAGGCCGCATAGAGCTGGAGGAAAACGCCGCATTGCTGGACGCCACCGAACAACAGCTGGCCGATGCCAAGAAAGAACTGGATGCCGGCAAAGCCCAGCTGGATTCCGGCTGGGAGCAGTACAACACCCAGGGGGCGGCCTTCTACGAGGGCAAACGCCAGCTGGAGGACGGCAAGCGTCAGCTGGACGATGGCTGGGCAACCCTGACCGACAAACAGGTGGAGCTCAACGATGCCAAACAGCAGATCGCTGATGCCTATGCCGAGCTGGCCGACGCCCGTGCCGAGCTGGATGACGCCCGGCAGACCATCGCAGAAAACCGGCAGAAACTGGCCGACGGTGAGATAGAATACGCCGACGCCAAGGCGGAGGCGGAGCAGGAGCTGGCCGATGCCCGTGCGGAGATCGAGGACGCCCAGGCCAAGGTGGACGAGATCGAGTATCCCTCCTGGTACGTATGGGACCGGGATGATAATGTGAGCTTTTCCTCCTTCCGGGGCAATGTCTCCAAGGTGGAGGCGCTGTCCGGCGTGTTTCCCATCTTCTTCTTCCTGGTGGCGGCACTGGTGGTTTCCACCACCATGACCCGCATGGTGGAGGAGGAACGCCTTCAGATCGGCACCATGAAGGCCCTGGGTTACTCCAATCATGACATCATGCGCAAGTATATCCTCTACGCCATGACGGCGGCGGTGTCCGGTGCGCTGGTGGGACTGGCCGTTGGCTTTACGGTGTTTCCGTCGGTCATCTGGTACGCCTACGCCATGATGTACTACGTGCCGGAATTCCATGCTGTCTGGCGCTGGAACTACGCCATTTTCTCCAGCGGGCTGCTCATCGGCAGCGCTTTGCTGGTGACCTGGACTGCCTGCCGCAATTCCCTCAAGGAAACACCTGCGGACCTCATGCGCCCACGGGCACCCCAGGCAGGCAAGCGAATTTTCCTGGAATATATCCGCCCGCTGTGGAAGCATCTGTCCTTCACGCAAAAGGTTACCTGCCGCAATCTGTTCCGATATAAAAAGCGGTTCTGGATGACTGTCATCGGTGTGGCGGGCTGCACCGCCCTGCTGGTGACCGGTTTCGGGATCTCGGATTCCATCAACGGCATCATCGTCAAGCAGTACCGGGATGTGGATCATTACGATCTTATGACCGCTGTGACCGATGCTGAGGATACCCAGCAGGGAGAGATTCACGACTACCTCTTTGGCGACGAGGCTTTCCCGGCATCGCTGGCCACCCTGACCGAGAAAACCACTCAGGAACTGCCGGACGGCTCTTCGGCGGAAGTTTACATGATGGTCCCCCAGAACGTGGAAGAATTCTCCCAGTTCTATGACCTGCATGAACGGGTCTCCCGCAAGGCGACTCCGCTGGGGGAGACCGGCATCGTCATGACCGAAAAGCTGGCCGAACTCATGGATGCCAAGACCGGGGATACCGTGACCCTCGTCAACGCCGACGGGGAAGAAGCAACGTTCACCATCAGCGGCATCTGCGAGAACTATGTCTCCAACTACGTTTACCTCAGCGCCGATACCTACACCCAGGCGTTCGGGGAAGAACCGCAGTGGAATGTTATTCTCAGCCGGATGACGGATACCTCCCAGGCGTCCCGGGATGCCGTGTCGGCAATGCTGCTTGGCATGGAGGACGTGGCCAGCGTGACCTTCACGGTGGACACCACCACCTCGGTTCTGAACATGCTCAACTCCATCAATGCGGTGGTGGTCATGATCGTCATCTGCGCAGCGGTGCTGGCGCTGGTGGTGCTGTACAACCTGACCAACATCAATATTGCCGAGCGTGTCAAGGAGATCGCCACCATCAAGGTCCTGGGCTTCTATGACCGGGAAGTCAGCGCCTACGTCATGCGTGAGAGCATTGCCCTCACCATCATCGGCGCGCTGTTCGGCATGGTGGGCGGCATCGCCCTGCACCGCTTCGTCATCTACACGGTGGAGGTGGATGCGGTCATGTTCGGCCGGACCATCGACTTCTCCAGTTTTGTCTATGCCCTGGGGCTGACCATTCTGTTCAGCCTGGCAGTAAACCTGTACATGGGACGGAAACTCAAAAAAATCTCCATGGTTGAAAGCATGAAAGCACCGGAATGAGACCGGTTCCCACGGATCCCCGAAACCCCGCATGGGATGAGTAAAAATTCATATTTTTGCAGAAAATACCTGAATGTTGCCCGGACTGTTTTTAACAGTCCGGGATTTTTTGTGCAAAATGCCGCTAAAACGTGTAAATCTTGACTGGCAAGAAAATATTGGATATAATATTGTCGTACGAGCGGCAAATCGTTGCCGACCTGTGTGCCGGAGGGACACGCCTCAAGAAAGGCTGACGGCGCACGGGATACATGAACACCTTTTAGGAGGGGAACAGCAATGGCTGTAAAGAAAACCGCAAAAAAAGTGGCTCAGACCGTGATCGCGGAAGACAAGTTCTACACCATCAGTGCCGCCAACGGCAAAGTGGTGGAAGTTGCTGATTACAATACCGACAATGGCGCCAAGATCCAGCTGTGGGACAATGCCAATGCCGAATGGCAGCAGTGGGGCTTTGTCCGCGCGGGCGAGGGCGTTTACCGTATCAAGAACCGTTTCACCGGCAAGATGATGGATCTGGATTGCAGCGGCGTCACCGACGGTACCCGCGTCCATCAGTGGGAAGGCGCCAGCGCCAGCAGCCAGCTGTGGGTGGTTGAGCCTGCCAACGACGGCCGCGCCAAGATCAAGTCCAACCTGGCCGGCAAGTGCCTGGATGTTGTGGCCATGAGCACCGAGAACGGTGCCGCCCTGCAGATCTGGAGCGATGTCAACGGTGAGAACCAGTACTGGACCATCACCGAAGTCACCCGCAAGCCCAAGGCCAGTGCCAAAGCCAAGGCTGCCAAGGCCAAGGCCGACCTGGAAGCTGCCGCCGGCAATATCGGTGAGGCTGCCAAGGCTGCTGCCGACGTTCTGACCGATGTGGCCGATGCTGCCAAGAAGGCTGTCACCGATGTGGCCGATACCGCGGTCAAGGCCGTGGAGACCGTCAAGAAGCCTGCCGCCAAGAAGCCCGCTGCCAAAAAGGCCGAGCCCGCCAAGAAAGCGGAGCCCGTCAAGAAGGCTGAACCTGCCGCCAAGGCTGCGGAGCCTGCCAAAAAGGCTGAGCCCGCCAAGAAGCCTGCAGCGAAAAAGCCTGCCGCCAAAAAGCCCGCCGCCAAGAAATAAGTCCGGTTTCATTCCGGAGTTCTGAGCTCCCGCAATTTTGTGCTGTAACGAGGCCGCCCCGCACGAGGATTCTTCCTTGTGCGGGGCGGATTTTTTTGTATATGGAAAATGATTTGACGGGGGAGCAAATCCAAAGAAATACCGGTCATGGAAAACAAAAAGCCTGAATCCCGACCATTCGCAGCTGACGGCCCTGCCGGAGATACAAGGGACGCACAGAAAAAAGAAATATCGGATCTCCTGGAAGAGCGCAGCGGGGCAGGTCAGAACAAAGACTCACACCATGGTGCAGCAAAAAACAAGGGGCTGTCACCCCAACAATGGGGCGCAGTCCTCCTCGGTGTAGACCGGGATGCCGTTGGATTTCAGCAGCTCGGCGGTCACTCCGTCGCCTGCAATTTTTGTATGGGAAAAGGTCCCGTCATAGATGCTGCCGCTGCCGCAGCTGGGACTTTTGGCCTTGAGCAGGGCTGCCTCACAGCCACACAGCCGGTATAGCCGCAGGGCCGCCTCGGCGCCTTTGCGGTACTGAGCGGTCACATCGGCGCCCGCCTCGGTGACGACCCGGTCCTGCCGGCGTTCTGCGGGCGGGCGCGGGGTGGAAAGCCCGCCGTAGATCTCCGGACAGACGGGAATCAGCGTATGTCCGGCCCGGCGCAGTTGTTCCAGCAGTTCAGGGCAAAGGTTGTCCCCGCCGGAATATTTACAGGCGATGCCCAAAAGACAGGCACTGACAAGCAGTTTCATGGTATCCTCCCTCGGTTGTGTGATCGTATCCAGTATAACAGGATTTTTCCAGGCAGAAAAGCCCCGGAAGCTTTGTGTCATAGCATCAAGTCCCGCTGCATACAATGAGGATGATACCCCCGTGTCTGCTGTGAAAACGATGGGGGAATCATAAGAAGGGGAGGAGAGGGACCATGCCGACGATCCAGCCCAGTGAGGCCAGACAACTGTTGGCGGCGGGTGCCGTCGCAGTGGATGTGAGAGAAGAATGGGAATATCAGGCGGGGCATCTGCCCGGAGCCATCCATCTGCCGCTGGGCAGCCTGGAGAGGTCCGCCGCCCGGATGCTGCCGGACCGAGAGCAAAACCTTGTGGTTTACTGTGCCAGCGGCATCCGGTCCGCCCGGGCGGTACGCTGGCTCAAAGCAAACGGCTGGCATCATGTCTGGGACATGGGCAGCCTGACAACATGGCCTTATGGAATTGAACACGCCTGACTTTCTGTCCCTTGCGGCACAGAGAGGAATATATTACAATAGGTTTGTATCGGGCGGAATCAGAATTCCACCTGCCGGACCTGCAAAACAATTTTTGTGGATACCTGGGGAATCCTGCTGCCTTGAATCGTATCCTGTAACAGAACCTTGCCGGATTCAATCCGGCCCCGCCGTATGTTGCGGCGAGAAAATGGAGGAACGGAATGAAAAAATGGTTGAGCCGGCGACCGGAGATGGTTTCGGACTGGCTTTTTCTCATCATTGCCGGAGTGGCGGCGTATTTTTTGTTTGAACATCTGCCGGATATCTGGGGCGGCGTCGGCCGGGTACTCGGTATCCTGTCTCCCTTTGCGGGGGCCATCGTCCTGGCCTACCTGCTGGATATGCCCACCCGCTTTTTTGCCCGCAAGCTGTTTCGCGGCAAACGCCTCCCGGCCATGATCCTGTCCTACTTGGTGGCCATTCTGGCCATTGTCGTGCTGGTCAGCCTGGTGGTGCCGCAGCTTGGCGCCAGCATCCGGATGTTCACCACCAATCTTCCCGCCTACGCGGACAATCTGCAGAGCCTGCTGGATATGCTGCAGGAAAAATTCGGCCTGGATCTCGCCATGGCCAATGAACTGCTGGACGATTCCAGCGAGATGATGTCCCGGATCCTGGGGGCCATTGCCAGCTCCATGCCGGTGGTCGCCAATTATGCAGCCAACGCCATGGGGAGCGTGGTGACGGTGTTCACAGCAGTGGCTGGCAGCATCTATATGCTTGCCAGCAAGGAAAAGCTTCTGCACAGCCTGCGCGCTGCGCTGCATGCAGCGGTGCCGCCCCGTGCAGCAAAAAGCGTTCTGGGCGTCTTTTCCATGGCCAACAAGACGTTCAGCAGCTATATCGGCGGCCAGATGATCGATGCCCTGCTGGTCGGCATCGAGACATTTGTTCTCATGTCCATTCTGGGCCTGAACTTTGCACCGCTCATCAGTGTGCTGGTTGGGGTGACCAATATCATTCCGATTTTCGGACCATTCATCGGTGCTGTTCCGGCCACTGTCATTCTGCTTTTTGCCGATCCCATCCAGGCGGTGGAGTTTGTCATCCTCATCCTGGTGGTGCAGCAGATCGACGGCAATTTCATCGCACCGCGCATTGTGGGCGATGCCATTGGCCTGTCGGGACTTTGGGTGCTGATGGCCATTATCCTGGGGGGAGATCTCTTTGGTCTGCCCGGCATGGTGGTGGGCGTGCCGCTGTTCGGCGTGCTGTACACGCTCCTCCGTCAGATGGTGGCGGCAGGGCTGACCGGCCGGGGCATCGATGCCGAGGGCAATCCATTGCCGCAGGACCCGCCGCTCCCCAAGGAAAAGCACTGACACAAAGGTTACAAAAAGTTTACTTGCACTTGTGGCACAGTCCTACTACAATGATAGTGATGGAAAAAGCAGGGGATCAGGGGAAAGGATCCCCCGGAAAGTGCGCTTCGGCGTGAAAGAGGCAGAATACAAATGGCTGGGAAACTGTGGTTGGATAAAAAACCGGAGACAAACCGGGACTTGCTGGCAATCATTTTTGCCTCTATCCTGTTTTATATGGTGCTGCACAGTCTGAACGCAGTGGCAGGGGCAGCGGGCAAGGTTCTGGAGGTGCTGTCGCCTTTTGCCGGGGGCATTGCGCTGGCCTATATTCTGGACCCCTTTGTCCGCTGGATGTCCCACTGCATTCTCAAGGACCGAAAGAGCCTGCGCTGGATCGCTATTCTGTCGGCCTATGTGCTGTTTGTGCTTCTCATTGTGCTGCTGGTATGGTTGATAGTGCCGCAGGTCATTTCCAGTGTGGCGACGCTGGTCACCAGCCTTCCCGGATACATTGAAAATGTGCAGGAAACCCTGCTCTTTGTCCAGAACACCTATGGGGTCAACCTCCAGGGGCTGATTCTGGCGCTGGACAATTATGAACAGCTGATCGGCCGGGCATACAGCATGGCGGTGGCGGCCTCGCCGGAGATCGTGGCATATCTGCGGGCGGCGGTCTCCAATGTGGTGACGGTGTTCACGGCGGTGGCCAGCAGTGTCTATATGCTGGCCAGCAAGGACAAGCTGCTGCATCAGCTGCGAACCATTGTCCATGCGGTGCTGCCCCGAAACGTGGCGGAAAACACTCTGCGCATCTGCCGGATTGCCAACGAAAACTTTACCGGCTTTTACGTCGGGCGGGTCATTGATTCCGCCATTGTGGGGGCCATCCTTTTTGTCATCCTGCAAATTTTGGGCATCAGTTTTGCCCCTCTCATCAGTGTACTTGTGGGTGTGACCAATGTGATCCCGTTTTTCGGCCCCTTCATCGGCGCCATCCCCAGCCTGCTGATCCTGCTCTTTGTCAATCCGCTGCAGGCGCTGGAATTCCTTGTGATTATCATCTGCCTGCAACAGGTGGACGGCAACTTTATCGGCCCCAAGATCCTCGGCCGCTCCATCGGCATCTCGGCACTCTGGGTGCTGTTTGCCGTTGTGCTGGGCGGAAATCTTTTCGGTCTGGTGGGGATGATCATGGGTGTGCCGCTCTTTGCCACCCTGTACGGCCTGGCCGGGGAACTGATCCGGTGGTGCCTTGATCTCCGTGGTGTTGATGCGGAGGGAGTGCGCATTGCCCGGGAAGAGGATGACCTGGAGGCTGTGCATATCCAAGGGGATGAGGATGCCTCCCAGGAGGTCCCCCGGTCCTGACAAATACTTCTCAACAAACCAAAATGCCCCCGCAGGAGATTCTCCTGCGGGGGCATTTGACGTATCTGTTATTTCAGGAAGCCATTGACGATCTGTTCCTCGGCCTGCTGTTCGGTCAGACCCAGAGTCATCAGCTTGATCAGCTGCTCACCGGCAATCTTGCCGATGGCGGCTTCGTGGATCAGGCTGGCGTCCACGCTGTTGGCGGTCAGCTGGGGGCTTGCCAGGACACAGGCGTCGTCCATGATGATGGCGTCGCACTCGCTGTGGCCGGCGCAGGCGCAGTTGCCGTTGATGCGGCTGATGAACTCCTGACGGCTGTGATCCTTGGCAACGCTGCGGCTGATGATATTGGCGGAAGAACCCTCACCGTTCATGTCGACGACAAAATCAGTGACGGCGTTCTGCTCGCCGGTGGTCATGATCTTTTCCCGCACCACCAGGCTGGCACCTGCGGCCAGGTCGCCGCTGGTCTTGCGGATAGTGTCGTCGATGCCGGCAATCTGGGTGGTCTCCATCTCCATCTGGGCACCTTCCTCCAGGTGAACGATGGTGGTGGGATTCATCACGCGCTTGCTGGTGGCGTCGCCCTCGCCGTAATGCTTCTCCACATAGCGGAGCTTGGCGTTCTTGGCAAGGTAGAAGGTATGGATGCCGTCGTGCTCGGAATCGCCGCCGCAGTTGTGAATGCCGCAGCCCGCAATGATGGTGACGTCGGCGCCTTCGCCGATGTGGAAATCGTTGTAGACCAGATCCTTAAGGCCGGCCTTGCTGATGATGACCGGAATGTGTACGCTCTCATTCTTGGTGCCGGGCTTGATGTAAATGTCAATGCCGGGCTTGTCGGTCTTGGTCACGATGTCAATGTTTGCCGTGGTATGGCGGCCATCCAGCTGGCCGTTGGCACGGATATTGTAGGCGCCGACGGGCAGACTGTCCAGCTCGGCGACTTCCTTCAGAAGATTCTTTTCAATGGCGTCCAACATCAGGCACGCACCCCCTCTACTTTGTCGGCCAGGACGCTGCATGCAGCGGAACCGGCGTCGGCGCTGCCCAGAATGGCGGGCAGGATCTCATCACGGCTGCCGATCTTGTCGATGCCGCCGTTTTTCACCACGACGATCTTGTCGGCAATGTTCAGGATGCGCTCCTGGTGGCTGATGATCAAAATGCTGCCGCGGGTCTGCTCGTACATTTTCTCAAACACGCGGATCAGGTTCTGGAAGCTCCACAGGTCGATACCTGCTTCCGGCTCGTCAAAGACGGACAGTTTGGAACCCCGGGCCAGGACCATGGCAATCTCAATGCGCTTGAGCTCGCCGCCCGACAGGCTGGCGTTGACCTCGCGGTCCACATAGTCCCGGGCGCACAGGCCCACCTCGCTGAGATAGTTGCAGGCCTCGGTGACCGAGGTGTTCTTGCCGGCGGCCAGGCTGAGCAGATCCTTGACCTGCAGGCCCTTGAAGCGTACCGGCTGCTGGAAAGCATAGCTGATGCCCAGATTGGCGCGGTCGGTGATGCTCATGTTGGTGATGTCCTGCCCGTCAAACAGGATGCGGCCGGATGTGGGCTTGTAAATGCCCGCAATGACCTTGGCCAGCGTGGACTTGCCGCCGCCGTTGGGACCGGTCACGGCGACAAAGCGCTCATTGACCGTCAGGCTGACGTCGTGCAGAATCTCCTTGTTATCGTCGGTTTCAAAACCGATGTGTTGAAGTTCAAGCATTGATCTCCCTCCGAAACGATGGTAAATGCCGTCTGTTACAGCAGAAAAAACGGCAATATGCAAATTCAGTATGCCACGAAAACCATTCGCAGAAACGGCGGGGAAAGCTCTTCCGCCTTTTTTCGCGGCAACGACATTATAGCACGACAAGAGAGAAAGTACAAGTATTCATATCAAAAAAGTATGATATATTTCTACAAACAGATCTTCATCATGAGGGACGGAGTCTGAAAAAGGTGCCGGCAGGGCAGTATTTAGGCAAAATCCAAGCTTGACATCAGGAATTCAGAGTGCTAATATGTTAAACATCCAAAGGCAATGAACGGGAAAAGTACCGTCAAACAGGCCGCCGCACAGAGAGCCCGACAACTGCTGCAAGCCGGGACGGAGCCTTGATGGGAAAGAACACCCGCCAGCCGCAAACGGAACCCGCGTTTTATGACGCGGCAGTATGGGCGCCGCAGGCCGTGCGTTATAACGGCAGCGTTTCAAAGGTGAACGTAAAATCGAGGGGATCGTGCGGCCATTTCGCACGATAATTTAGGTGGCACCGCGGATCAGTCAGACAGTGATTCGTCCTAATTGCAAGAGGGACGAATGACTGTCTGTTTTTTATGTCCGTCCCTCCCGAGTTTTGGTGGGCCCGGCACAGAGCCGGGCCGAGAATGGGAAGGAGAGCCGCCATATGTGTTGTATCATGGGGTATGCCGGACGGGATCTGTCCCGGCAGGAATTTGAGTCGTATCTGCTGCGCACCGCCTCCCGCGGGCCGGATGATCACCGCGTCGTCGAGACTGAGTTCGGCCTTCTGGGCTTCGGGCGTCTTGCCATCATGGGCCTGACGGAGGAGGGCATGCAGCCCTTCTTCCGGGGGGCCGACTGCGTGGCCTGCAACGGCGAGCTGTACGGTTTCCGCCCGGTGAAAAAGGAGCTGGAGGCCGAGGGCTATACCTTTGCCTCCGACTCCGACTGCGAGATCATTCTGCCGCTGTACTACAAGTATGGCCTGGAGATGTTCTCCCATCTGGACGCTGAGTTTGCCATGATCCTCTACGACAGCCGCCGTAAGTGGCTCATCGCTGCCCGGGATCCCATCGGCATCCGCCCGCTGTTCTATGGTTACAGCGAATCCGGCGCCATCGCCTTTGCTTCCGAGGCAAAGAACCTGGTGGGCCTGGTCAAGAAGATATATCCGTTCCCCATCGGCAGCTACTACTGCAACGGCCGTTTTGTGCGCTACTGTGATATTGCGGATACCCCCGCCTATAACCGGGATTCCATGCCCGAAATTCTGACGAACATCCGGGAAAAGCTGGTGGCCGGCGTGGACAAGCGCCTGGACGCCGACGCCCCCGTGGGCTTCCTGCTGTCGGGCGGACTGGACTCCAGCCTGGTCTGCGCCATCGCGGCCAAAAAGCTGAACAAACCCATCCGCACCTTTGCCATCGGCATGAACACCGACGCCATCGACCTCAAGTATGCCCGCCAGACGGCGGACTACCTGGGGGCCGACCACACCGAGGTCATCATTGACCGGGACAAGGTCATCGCCTCCCTGGAAGAAGTGGTGGCCATGCTGGGCACCTGGGACATCACCACCATCCGTGCATCGGTGGGCATGTATCTGGTCTGCAAGTATATCCACGAGCACACCGATATCCGGGTTTTGCTCACCGGTGAGATCTCGGACGAATTGTTCGGCTACAAATATACCGACTTTGCTCCCAGCGCCGCGGCCTTCCAGGCTGAGAGCCAGAAGCGCATCCGGGAACTGTTCATGTACGATGTGCTGCGTGCCGACCGTTCCATCAGTGTCAACAGCCTGGAGGCCCGGGTGCCTTTCGGTGACCTGGATTTTGTCCGTTACGTCATGTCCATCGACCCGGCGCGCAAACTGAACACCTACGGCAAGGGCAAGTATCTGCTGCGCAAGGCCTTTGAGGGCGACTGGCTGCCTGAAAACATTCTCTGGCGTGAGAAGGCAGCTTTCTCTGATGCGGTGGGACACTCCATGGTGGACGACATCAAGGAATACGCTGAGTCCCTATACACCGATCAGGAGTTTGCCGAGAAGGCCGGCCGCTACACCTACGCCCGCCCCTTCACCAAGGAAAGCCTGCTCTATCGTGAACTGTTCGAGAAATACTATCCCGGCCAGGCGGAAATGATTGTGGATTACTGGATGCCCAACCGTGCATGGCCGGGCTGCGACGTGGACGACCCGTCCGCCCGCGTGCTCAAAAACTACGGCGATTCCGGCAAGTGATCGCCGCCGGAAAAGAGGAAATATCCCGTGGAAATCCGTAAAGCCACCCAACAAGATCTGCCCGCTCTCATGGATATTTTTGACCGGGCGCGCCGTTTCATGGCGCAGACCGGGAACCCCACCCAGTGGAGGCCTGATTACCCCGGCCTTGCCCTGATGGAACAGCAGATCGCCCAGGGCGTCTGCTATGTCTGCACCGGGCAGGGCAGGGTGGAGGGCACCTTCTGCCTCATTTTCGGCCCCGATCCCACCTATGCGGTGATCGAGGACGGCGCCTGGCCGGACGATGCTCCCTATGCCACCATCCACCGCCTTGCGTCTGCAGGGCGCGTGCATGGGATCGCGGAGACCTGCATCCGGTGGTGCGCCGGACAGTCCCATACGCTGCGGGCCGACACCCATGCCGACAACAAGGTGATGCAGCATCTGCTGGAGAAAAACGGATTTGTCCGCTGCGGGATTATCCACCTGGCAAACGGCAGTCCTCGCCTGGCCTACTGGCGTGGCGAACCATCCCGCTGAGTCCAACCAAAGAAGCCCCCTCCGGAACCTGTTTTGAAACAGGCCCGGAGGGGGCTTTTGCCGTCTAGCATGCCATGGGAATAATTTTATTCCAGCCGTCCGTAGCGTTCCATGCAGCGGCGGAGTTTTTCCGCCAGGGCAGGGGAGAAGGCGCCGGGCAAAGCCCGCCAGCACCAGTTGCCTCCCAAAGTGGAAGGGGTATTCATGCGTGACTCATGCCCAAGGCCAAGGATGTCCTGGGCCTGTACCACGGCCAGGTCGGCCACGCTGGACCAGACCCCCCGCATCATGCCCCAGTGATAGCCTTCCTCCCGGTTGAGGCCCAGGTAGGCCACCGCTTTTTCCACGCAATCGGCGGGAGCGGTGGAAAACCACCCCAGCAGCGGCTCGTTGTCGTGAGTGCCGGAATAGACCACGCAGTTGCGGGGATAGGTGTGGGGACGGTACTCGCCGCCATCGCGGCTGTCAAAGGCGAACTCCATCACCTTCATGCCGGGATAGCCTGTATCCCTCAGCAGGGTATGCACATCCTCCGAGAGAAATCCCAGGTCCTCGGCAATGATGCGTTGCCTGCCCAGGGCTTTCTCCACCGCAGTGAACAGGGAAAGCCCTGGGCCCGGCCGCCAGTGTCCGCAGCCTGCATCCCGGCTGTCTGCGGGAATGGCATAATATCCCGCAAAGCCTCGGAAATGGTCGATGCGCACCACGTCATAGATGGAGCGGACATGGCGGATGCGCCGGATCCACCAGCGGTACCCGTCCTGCTTCATGGCGTCCCAATCAAACAAGGGGTTGCCCCACAGCTGCCCGGTGGCGGAAAAGCCGTCCGGAGGGCACCCCGCCACCTCGGTGGGGCGGAGGTCTCCGCCCAGCTGAAACTCTCCCGGCGCAGCCCATACATCCACACTGTCCATGGCGGCGTAGATGGGAAGATCCCCGATGATGCGCACGCCCCGGCCATTGGCATACTGTTTGAGGGCATTCCACTGCCGGAAGAAAAGATACTGCACCCCCTGCCAGAATGCCACATCCCCGCTCAGCCGGGCACGGGCCCCGGCCAGGGCTTCCGGTTCGCGCCGCCGCAGGGGAGGCTCCCACCGGGACCAGGGCGCACCGCCGTGTTCGTCCTTGAGGGCCATGAACAGGGCATAATCGGGCAGCCAACCGGCCTGGGCCTGGCAGAATTCACGGTATCCGTCGGGCGGGGCGGCCAGCAGCCGCGCCACGGCCCGGCGCAGAACGGGATAACGTTTGCGGTACAGCACACCGTAGTCGACCCGGTCGGGGGCGCCTCCCCAGTCGATGGAGCGGTACTCCTCCGGCAGAAGCAGCCCCTCTGCCGTCAGTTCATCCAGATCAATGAAATAGGGGTTGCCCGCAAAGGTGGAAAAGGACTGATAGGGGGAATCCCCGAACCCGGTGGGGCATACAGGCAGAATCTGCCAGTACTGCTGCCCGGCTGAGGCGAGAAAATCCACAAAGTCTCTTGCTGCAGCCCCCATGGTGCCGATGCCGTACGGGGATGGCAGGCTGGACAGATGCATCAGGATACCGCCGGCGCGCATACAACGTCCCTCCTTGGATAAAAACAGAGCAAAAAAAAACAAACAGAATATACAGAGGCCGGCACCTTGACCGGCGAATTTACAAGGTCTGGCCGGACACCAGACCGTTCCACAGACGGTAGTAGATGCCTTTGCGGGCCAGCAGTTCGTCGTGGGTGCCTTCCTCCTCAATGCCGTTTTTGCCCAGCACCAGGATGCGGTCGGCGTTTTTGATGGTGGTCAGACGGTGGGCAATGGTCAGTGTGGTGCGGCCCTTGGCCAAGGCGTCCAGGCTCTGGCCCACCAGGACCTCGCTCTCGTTGTCCAGGGCACTGGTGGCCTCATCCAGTAAAAGAATGCGGGGATTTTTCAAAAACAGCCGGGCAATGGAGATGCGCTGCTTCTGCCCGCCGGACAGTTTGACGCCCCGCTCGCCCACATAGGTGTCATAGCCGTCCTTGAGAGCACGGACAAAGCCGTCGGCACCGGCCATGCGGGCGGCAGTCTCGATCTCCGCCCGGGAGGCACCGGGCTTGCCGTAAGCGATATTCTCGGCCACTGTGCCGCTGAAGAGGTAGACGTCCTGCTGTACCACACCGATGGCATTGCGCAGACTTTCCAGCGTGACTTTGCGGATGTCCTGCCCGTCGATGAGGATGTGGCCGTCGGTCACATCGTAAAAGCGGGGGATCAGGTTGCACAGCGTGGTCTTGCCGCCGCCGGAAGGACCGACCAGGGCCAGATTCTCCCCCGGGCGGATCTTGAGATTGACATGGCGCAGGACTTTGTTGTGATCGTCAGGGTACTCAAAGCTGACATCCTGAAACTCGATGCCGCCCTCGGTCACAACGAGAGGTTTGGCATCGGGGGCGTCGGTGATATCCACCGGCGTGTCCATGATTTCGTAAAAGCGCTCAATGCCGGTCATGCCCCGCTGGAACTGCTCGGCAAATTCCACAATGCGGCGGATGGTGGCGATGAGGGTGGAGACATAGAGGATGTACGCCACCAGATCACCGGCGCTGATCCGCCCGTAAACCAGGAAGAGCCCGCCAGCCACAATGACGACCAGGTACATGAGGCCGTCAAACAGCCGGGTGGAGGTGTTGAAGGCGGCCATGAAATGGTAGGTGGTCTTTTTGATCTCCTGGAACGCCCGGTTTCCGGCCTCAAACTTTTCCTTTTCCCGTTCCTCGGCGGCAAAGGCCTTGATGACCCGCTCGCCCAGAAGGCTGTCCTCCACGGCGGCGTTGAGCTCGCCGATCTGATAGCGCTGGCGCCGGAAAGCCGCCCGCAGCTTCAGGTTGAGGGTCACCGAGACAACGCCCATCAGGGGAACGCAGGCAAATACGATGAGGGTCAGGGGTACGCTGGCCGTGCACAGGATCACAAAGGAGGCAGTGATCTTGATGGCCGCGATGAAGAATTCCTCCGGACAGTGGTGGGCAAATTCGGTCACGTCAAACAGGTCGTTGGTGATGCGTCCCATGATCTGGCCGACCTTGGTGTTGGAATAGTAGGTGTCGCTCAGCCGCTGGAGATGGGCAAAGGCGTCCCGCCGCATGTCGGTCTCGATGTAGACGCCCATGATGTGGCCGGTGCTGGACATATAGTAGTTGGCGGCGCCGTCAATGAGCCGAAGAACCAGGTACAGTACAGCCAGTTTGTGCACGACCCCGGCGGTCAGGGCAACGGTGGCATCGGTGGCGGCGTTGGTCAGATAGCTCATGATCTTAGGCAGCACAATGTCGCACAGGGTGGTCAGCGCCGCGCAGAACAGATCAAAGAACAGAATGCGCCGGTATCGCATCAGATAAGGCATGAACCGCGCCAGCATGGGCTTTTTGGCAATTTGTGTCGTCTTGTTTGACATGATGTTCCTCCGTATCGAATGAAAATTCTGCCGCCCGCAGGGGCGACACCGCAAAGAACCGCCCCGGGGCCTGCTGCAGCCCCGGGGCGGGGAATCATTGGGAAAAGGGTCAGCCCTCGGGCGGGGCTTCCGACGGGACCGCAGCAGGGGAGATGGATTGCCCATCGGTGGGGGTGCTGCCGCTGCCTTCGGTGGGAGTGCCGCCTTCGGCGGGTGGCGTGGTGCCGGAATCGGGAGAAGGCGTGGGCTCAAGGGGAGGGATTTCCTCCGTTCTGGTCAGACCGCAGTTCAGGCAGGCGTAAGTCCGCACACCGGGGGTGCCGTAGCCGGGTTCGGTCGTCACTTTGCCCTCGTCCCAGGAGTGATCGGTGGGGGCAATTTCCTGCTGGTAACTGTCGCCGCAGCTGCAGACATAGGTCTGGTACCCGGGCTCCTCACAGGTGGGGGCAACATACTCACCCTGGGTATAGCTGTGAAGGTGCGGTGTCGGCGTAGGCTCGGATGTGGCGGCAGGGGGCGGCGAAGCCGGCTGATCCGGTGTAGGCGCAGGGGCAGGTGTGGGAGTGGAAACGGCCAGGGCGGCAATCTCCTCGGTCCTGGTGGCGCCGCAGCGGGTACAGGTATAGGTGCGCTGGCCTGCCACGCCGGGCTGCGGCTCCTGGGTCACCTTGCCGCTGTCCCAGCTGTGTCCCAGCGCGGGCAGATCTTTTTCGATGATCTCCCCGCAGATGCTGCACGCATACGTGGCGCTGCCGCCGTTCAGGCAGGTGGCGTTGATGTGCTTGTCGGTCAGCTCCACATAATCATGCTCGTGCTCGTCGGGGGTAAAGTGAGCGGTCAGCACCACGCCGCCCGCATCGGCGTTTGTGGGCACGGTAAAGGTCAGGCTGGCGCTGCTGCCCGCCGAACCGAGGGAAGCCGACCAGTGGTCGAACTTCCAGCCCTTTTGGGGCACGGCGGTGACGGTGGAGCAGCTGCCGCCCTTTTTGACCAGCTGGCTGGTGGAACCCTGCAGGCTGCCG
This sequence comes from uncultured Gemmiger sp., assembly GCA_944388125.1. GTDB lineage: Bacteria > Bacillota > Clostridia > Oscillospirales > Ruminococcaceae > Gemmiger. The sequence continues at coordinate 29,386 of CALXHO010000007.1, forward strand.
CCGGTGGAGGCCACAAACTCCACGGGGACCTTGGCTCCGCGCACTGCGATGGGATCCTGACAGATCAGCCCCACCGGTGTGCCGTTGGGCTTGGGAATATCGCCCAGCGGCTGGGGACGGCGGTCTTCCGTGATGTAGGCGTGGGTGCGCACATATTCAAAAAAGGCCGTGACTGCCGTTTTGGAAAGATGTACTCCGTCGGACAGGGTGTAATCAGTCTTGGCCCAGCCGGTGGAAGAGTCTTTCAGAACCTCGGTGGAGTTGAGAAATTTCAATCCGTTTTCCTCGCACATTTTCACCAGGGCGGCGTTGTAGGCATCTACCTGCACCATGTTCAGGTTCTGGTTTTCCCGCTGTTTGTCCAGGGGAGGAATGGCATTGACAATGATGTCGGCATAGGGCCATGCTTCCTGAATGGCCTTGAGCCCGGTGAGGTAGGATTTGATGAAGGAGGAGGCGTCGGTGGAGGTGCCGGACAGATTGTTGGTGCCGAATCCGATGATAATGCGCTTGGGCTTGAGCATGGCGACGGCATCGGGGATGGTGTACATACTGCTGTATCCTACAAACTGCTCGCATTTGAGGGTCGTGATAGACCCGGCTCCCATGCTGACCACGCCAATGTTGTTGTCCAGGGAGGTGAACGCCCGTCCCGTCTCGTCGGCGTACATCATATAACGGGCGGTGTTGGAATCCCCGATGAAGAGTGTTTCGTCCACATAGCTGCGCCCGGCATCGTCAGTTTGTGTCAGGACGGTGCCGTCCTGGGTGGCGAGAGTCTGAACCGGCGTTTCGGAGACGGAAGTCTCTTCTGTGGGAATGGCAGACTCTGCGGTGGCGGATTCCCGGGTGGCGGCCGCCGGGGAGGGATCCTTCTGCTGACAAGCGGTCAGCAGAAAGCAGCCGGCCAGAGCCAGAGCGGCCAGCCGTGCGGCGGAACTTCTGAATAAAATACGGTTGAAAGGCATAATGGTCATCCTCCCGTAACGGTCAGAGCGTCGCAGGGGCGGAAAAGCCCCGCTTGATGTGTGTGCAGTTTTATGGAGCAAAATTGCGTGTTCCTGCCGCCGCAATGTTGTCTGCGGAGAAGAATCCTGACTTGCATCGGCTGTGGTGCCGGGGATGCGGTAGCGGCGGGGAGAGCTTCCTTTTGCCCGCTGCACATTGAGATAAGATTCATTTTATACCTTTTTCCCTGCCTTGTAAACTGAGAGCGGATGTAAATTTATGCTCCGGCGGGCAGAAAACGGGGGTAACACAGGCACAGCAAAAAGCCCGCAGGCGGGGCGCTGCCATGCCTGCGGGCTTTTGAATGGATGAGAGAAGAACTATTATTTTGCGCAGGAGAAACCTGCAGCCGCCAAAAAGCGGAGGAACGCAGCCTGTCCGGCCTCATCCTGCTTGAAGACGCCGGCATTTTCCAGCACGTGGCTGAACACAATGCCGATCTCATCCCGCACGGCCTTTTCCGCCTTCTCACGGGAGAGGGTGGTGCCGTACTTGGCAATCAGAGTGTCGATCCAGTCAGCGTGGACGGCGAGGGGGCTGCCCTCCTCCCGGCTGGTGTTGGGTGCCTTGCCGGACAGGATGTCGGCAATCTGGGCACCCTGGTCTTTCAGGCGGGCAGGCAGGATAGCCAGACCCATGACCTCGATCAGACCGATGTTTTCCTTCTTGATGTTGTGGTATTCCTTGTGGGGGTGGAAGATACCGTCGGGATACTGCTCGGTGGTTCGGTTGTTGCGCGGAGCCAGATCGAGAATGTACCCCAGTTCATCGTCATAGTGCAGGATGGGGGTGACGGTGTTGTGCGGGGTGTCGCCGGTTTTTGCCAGCACATCCACGCTCTCGTCGCTCCAGCCGCGCCAGGTGTCCATGATGTCGTTGGCGGCGTTCTGGACCTGCTGGGAGCTGCGGCCGATCAGGCGGACGGCGGAGACGGGCCAGTTCAGGATGCCGGCCTGCACACCGGGATAACGGGGATTGTGCAGGGGAACGCTTACCTTGGCCTTCTGCATGGGGAAGACGTAGCGGCCGCCCTGGAAGTGGCTGTGGCTCAGGATGCTGCCGCCCACGATGGGCAGGTCGGCGTTGGAGCCGCAGGTGTAGTGGGGGAACTGCGCCACAAAGTCAAAGATCTCCGCCAGGGTCTGGCGGGTCATCTCCATGGGCTTGTGCTCGTCGTGCAGGATGATGCAGTGCTCATGGAAGTAGGCATAGGGGCTGTACTGCAGATAGAACTGCTCCCCGGCCAGATTGAGGGGCACGATGCGGTGAGTCTGACGTGCCGGGAAGTTGATGCGCCCCGCATAGCCGATGTTTTCCTTGCACAGCATGCACTGGGGATAGCCGCTCTTGGGCTGCAGGCGCTCCATGGCAATGACTTTGGGGTCCTTTTCCGGTTTGGTCAGGTTGATGGTGATCTCCAAATTGCCGTAGGGCGTTTTGGTCTCCCACTGGATGTTGCGGGCAATCTGCGCGGTGCGGATATAGTTGGAGACAACGCACAGGTCATAGAACCAGTCGGTGGCAGCCTGAGGACCTTTTTTGGCGTACAGCTTGCGGAACTTTTTGCAGACCTCGCTCTCCCGGGGCATCATGGCGCCCATCAGACGGGTCTCGTAGTTGATGCGGTACTGAGGCACCGCATTGTCAAAAAGACCTTTCTCGGCGGCCAGATCCAGCATATGCTCCAGAATCTCGGTGGGAGTGTCAAACTCCTCCTTGGGGACCTTGCCTTCGTAGGGGGCAGGCAGGGCCAGAAGATCCAGCAGCGTGTTGCGCGCGACGATGACATCCAGGTCACGCACGAGCTTGTGCTTTCTCCCGAAGCGCAGCAGACGCTCCACATCGAGAGCAAGGGCCTGATCCCGGGCGGCTTCGGGAGAGGCGGACTGAGAGGCGTTGGGCATCATTTCGGTCGACATAATTGTATCCCTCCTGTTAGATTTACGATACCGCATTTTTACATCCTTTTCCATGTGCGCAAAACCCAAGCTTTTGTGCTTTTGACGCGGACAGGCGCCGCGTTTCGCCATACAACAAAACCCAGAACCGCCGTGACGCGGCAGCCCTGGGTTGATATTCTGGTTTGAACGGTTTCCCGGCGCGCCCGGGCCCCTGAGATCACCAAAGAGATATGGTCAGCAAAAGGCCGGCCGTTTTACATCACGAACGCGGACATCAGGGCGTTGACGGCCGCATCCCGGCCGGGGCCCATGAGCCAGTACAGACCGACCACAAGGGCCAGGTACACCAGCAGATAGATCACTACCGCCGCCACGCTGGTGCCGCCGCGCAGGATCAGAGCGTCGGAGCGCTCCTGTCCTTCAGGCATGCGGTCACAGATTTCCCGGATGCGGCGGGCGGATTCTTTTTTGTACCAATACAGGGCAAACAGGCTGCGCACAAACATCTGGCACCAGTTCAGGAAGGTGCAGACGTAGCTTGCGGGCACCAGCCAGCCCAGATCCATTCCGGCCACCAGGGGAGAACCCGCCGCCTGCAGCAGCGCCAGCACAGTGGGAAAGGTCAGCCCCAGGGTCAGCACGGCAAACAGGATGCCGGCTTTCCACATTTTGCGGTAGAAGAAGTAGACCGGACCCAGAAAGAACGCGGCAAAGGAGACGCTCGTCTTGCGGCGGGTCTCGTCCATGCGCAGAAACTGAATCAGATAATACAGGCTGGAGCCGCCCAGATAGCTGGCCCAGTCCCGGGCCTTGATGCCGTCGATGGGGTCATCGGGGCCAAGCTCCCGGCGGAACATGCCGCCAAAGGAATCGGTACGGCTGCCGTCGGCATTGGCGGCGGAGCTGCCGGACGGGGCGGTGTGGGGCTGCGGGGGATCCTGCCGGGCGTAAATGGGGCCCTGGGCATCCGGACGGGTCCGGGTGTCTCCGGCAGTGGGCAGGGGAACGCCGCAGTGATTGCAGTAGCGTCCGGATACAGGGTTGGGGGTACCGCAGTTGGGGCAGACGCAGGTGTCGTCCACGCCGGGGACGGCGTCGGGCTTCCATTCAAAGCCGGTGCCGTGCAGATCCTCGTGGACGCAGACGCCGGTCTTGAACCAGCACGCCCGGTGATACGGCGTGCCGCAGTCAGGGCAGACGACGATGTCATCGCCCTCGGCAAAGACCTCGTTGCAAACGGGACAGTGGTTGCCTTTATAATTTGCCATTCAATAGCCTCCGTGTCTGAGTAGAACTTTCCGCGCAGTGGGGGGCAGGCGGCAGCCTGTAACCCATGTGCCGGGGGATCCGCCGGGAAAGGAAAGCGGCAACAGCCGGAACCTCCCCTGATCCCGATGGATCCGACCGCGCGGAAACGCGGGGCGCAGAGCCCGCAAATGCCGTAGCACAGGGCTGCGCCGGGTTTAACGACATTATACCCCAGTACCATATAAAAAGCAAAGAATTTTCTGTTAACACCTGCCTTCAAAACCCCGAAACAGGCCGGAGAAAGAGCCTTTTGCGCAGAAAGTCGGATGCCTGGCCGGGGCGGATTTGGATGAACTGTTTACAAGAAGGAAAATTTTCGGTATACTGATACTGTGTAAGTTTGCGCCGTGTCCTGCACGGCTGACGCTGAAAATAGAATGTTACGAGAAAGACAGGGGTATTTGACAGTATGATCACCATTGACGAACTGAAATCCCGGCTGGGCGGATTCGAGACTTCGATCAACGACCTGCGGGACGCGCTTGCCATCGAGTCGAGCCAGAAGCGCCTGGCCGAGCTGGAACACCAGATGACGCTGCCGGGCTTTTATGATGACCAGGAGCGCAGCCAGAAGGTTTATGCCGAGATGAGCGACCTGAAGAACAAGCTGGACCGCTTCACCAAGCTGCTGGCGCAGTACGAGGATGCCGGCACGCTGCTGGAGATGCTGGCGGAGGAGAACGATCCCTCCCTGGCCCCCGAGGGGGAGGCCGCCGTGGACGAAGTGGCCAAGGAGATTGATGAGCTGCAGCTCATGACCATGCTCAACGGGGAATATGACCACTCCAACGCCATTCTGACCTTCCACGCCGGTACCGGCGGCACCGAAGCCCAGGACTGGGCCGAGATGCTCTACCGCATGTACACCCGCTGGGCGGACGCCCACGGCTACAAGGTGGAGGTCCTGGATGTGCTGGACGGCGACGAGGCCGGCATCAAGAGCGCTTCCATGATGGTCAAGGGCCCCAACGCCTACGGCATGCTCAAGAGTGAGAACGGCGTCCACCGCCTGGTGCGCATCAGTCCCTTTGACGCCAATGCCCGCCGTCAGACCAGCTTTGCCAGCCTGGAAGTCATGCCCGAGCTGGACGATAACATCCAGGTGGAGATCCGCCCCGAGGACATCGAGATGCAGGTCTACCGTTCCTCCGGCGCAGGCGGCCAGCACATCAACAAGACCTCTTCGGCGGTCCGCCTGATCCACAAGCCCACGGGCATTGTGACTTCCTGCCAGACCCAGCGCAGCCAGCTGCAGAACCGCGAGTACGCTATGGAAATGCTCAAGGCCAAGCTGTATCAGATCGCCCTGCAGCAGCATAAAGAAAAGATCGACGACATCAAGGGCGTCCAGAATGAGATCGCCTGGGGTCATCAGATCCGCAGCTATGTCTTTATGCCCTACACGCTGGTCAAGGACCACCGCACCAACTACGAAAACGGCAACGTCCAGGCCGTCATGGACGGTGACCTGGACGGCTTCATCTACGCCTACCTCAAGGCGGCCAGCCGCGGGGAACTGCAGGACGTCTGATTCGCACCATATTCCCATGTATTCTGCCCGCAGAGCCGGAATCGCCCCGGCTCTGCGGGCTTTTTGCGAAAAAGGATCTTCCGGCCGGTGCGGCAAAATACTATATTTGTTCACACTCGGCCGGTATACTGAAACTGTTCGCATACAATTCTCGCTTTGCGCCTGGTGCCTGCCCGCAGCACCGGGTCCCAGGCGTTTCGGATATAGGGAGGAAAGTTCCTTGTCAGACAGAACCCGGCGGCCCCACAGCCGCATCCCGACAAAAGAAAGAGGGGAGGCCGGCCCGGTGATCCCGCCGGCCCGGACCGATCCGGAAACCGGCCTCACGCCCGAACAGGCGGCGGAGCGCATGGCGGCGGGACTGGACAACCGGGAGGTTGCCTCTCCCACCAAGACCACCGGTCGGATCATCCGGGAGAACGTCTTTACCTTTTTCAATCTGGTATTTGTGGTACTGGCACTTCTCCTGGCCATGGTGGGCAGCTTTGCCAACATGGGATTTCTGGGCGTGGTGGTCTGCAATGCCGTCATCGGCATCATCCAGCAATTGCGGTCCAAGCGGGCGGTGGACAAGCTGACCCTGGTGACGGTGCACAAGGTCCGCTGTCTGCGCGGGGGAACCCTGCTGGAACTTCCCCCCACGGCTTTGGTGCGGGATGACATTGTGGACTTCGGCCCCGGAGAACAGATCTGTGCCGACGGCGTGGTGCGCAGCGGGGAGGTCCAGGTCAATGAGGCCCTCATCACCGGCGAGGCGGACCCCGTGGCCAAGCATCCGGGGGACGGCCTGCGCTCGGGCAGCTTTGTGATGGCAGGCCGCTGCCGTGCCCAGCTGACCCGGGTGGGGGCGGATTCCTATGCCAACCGCCTCATGGTGGAAGCCAAGACCGACGTGCGCCTGGCCAAGAGCGAGATGATGCGCTCGCTAGACCGGCTGATCCGGTTCATCGGCCTGATCCTGCTGCCCTTCGGCGTTATGCTCTTTTTGCAGCAGTATGACGTTCTGGCCCTGAGCCTGCGGGATTCCATCGAAGCCACCGTGGCGGCGCTCATCGGCATGATCCCGGAAGGCCTTTATCTGCTCACCAGTGTGGCGCTGGCCGTCAGCATGATCCGCCTGGCCCGGCAAAAGGTCCTGGCCCAGGATATGAATTGTATTGAGACGCTGGCCCGGGTGGATGTGCTCTGCGTGGACAAGACCGGCACCATCACCGAGGCGGAGATAGAAGCGGGGGAGCCCATCCTGCTGGATGAGGGAAGATGGGATGCCGCCCGCACACGGGAGGTGCTGCTTGCCTTTTACGGTGACAGTGAGCCGGAAAACGATACCGCCCGCGCCATGGTCCGCCGCTTTGGCGGAGTGTCGGACTGGGTACGGCAGCATACGGTGCCTTTCAATTCGGCGTACAAATGGAGTGCCGCCACCTTTGCGGGGCACGGCAGTTTTGTCATCGGCGCGCCGGAATTTGTAGCGGGCAGCCGCTATCCCGAACTGGCCGCGCAGGTGGAACCCTGCCTGGCCAAGGGCTACCGGGTATTGCTTCTGGCAGCCTTCGACGGAGAGCCCGACCCGGCGGACGGACTTCCGGCTTCGGCACTGCATTTCATTGCACTGATCCCCCTGTCCAACCGCATCCGGCCCGAGGCCCCCAGGACCTTCCGCTACTTTGCCGAGCAGGGAGTGTCGGTGCGGGTCATCTCGGGGGATAATCCCGCCGCAGTCAGTGAGGTGGCCCGCCAGGCAGGCATTGCCGGGGCCGAGAAATATGTGGACGCCTCCACGCTGCGCACCGATGAGGCTCTGGCCTCGGCGGCGGAGAAGTACACCGTCTTTGGGCGCGTCACCCCGGAACAGAAGCGGAAACTCGTCCGCGCCATGCAGGATGCCGGGCATACCGTCGCCATGACGGGAGACGGCGTCAACGATGTTCTCGCCCTCAAGGATGCCGACTGCGGCATCGCCATGGCATCCGGGGCCCAGGCCGCCTCCCAGGTGGCGCAGCTGGTACTGACCGATTCCAACTTTTCCGGCCTGCCTGCAGTGGTGGCGGAAGGCCGCCGGGTTATAAACAACATCCAGCGCTCGGCCTCCCTCTTCCTTGTCAAGAACATCTTTTCTTTCCTGCTCAGCCTGCTGACGCTGTTCATCGCTATGCCGTATCCCCTTCAGCCGCTGCAGCTCACTCTCATCTCGGCCACGACCATCGGGATTCCGTCCTTCATCCTGGCGCTGGAACCCAACCACGAGCGCATCCGCGGCCAGTTTCTGCGCAATGTGTTCCGGGCGGCGTTGCCGGGCGGCCTGACCGACCTGATCCTGGTGCTGGGGGTACAGGCTTTCGCCTATGCGTTTGATCTGCCCAACACAGTGCTCTCCACCATCTGCACGCTGGTTATGCTGGGGGTGGGCCTGACGGTGCTCTGGTATGTCTGCCGCCCCTTCACGCCGCAGCATATGTTGCTCTGGACGGGAATGCTGGTGCTGGGCGCGGCCTGCGCCTGCATTTTCGCCCCTGTTCTGGAACTGGTCCGGCTGGATCTGCAGGGCGTTCTGGTGCTGCTGGTGTTCTGGGCCCTCACCGTTCCGGTCATGCGGGCAATGCGCGCTGCCGTCGCCGCATCCGTGCGCTACTGGGACAAGCTCACCGGTTATCTGCCGTCAGCGCAGAACAACCGCACACTTTGAACCCGGAATTCTGCCCGAGAATCGCCCCTTGCCTGCGCCCACAGCAAAACAAAAAGACCGCCTGCCCGGAAGCTTCCGGCAGGCGGTCTTTGCATTTATGACAGGATGAAACGGGCAGCGCTTATTTCAGCCGCTGATCGGTGCCGAAAAACTTGAACATCCGGCAATTGCCCAGCATCCGGCTGGCGACCTTCTCGGTGTAGCGGGCCTCGAACACCGACTGATCCACAATGTTGGTGGTGTAGATGGTGGGCCGTCGGCAGAGCATACGGGTGTTGACCAGCTCGTACAGCACGCTGACGGTCAGCTGAGTCATGAACTCGGTACCCAGGTCATCCAGGATCAGCAGGTCTGCCTCCTTGCAGGCGTTGAGCCAGTCGTCGTCGGTGTCCCGGTCAAAGTGTTCCCGGCTCAGCTGAGCAGCCAGGGCGGCGGAACTGGTGTAGAGCACGTCATATCCCCGGTCCAGCACGGCGTCTGCCACTGCCAGGGCCAGGTGAGTCTTGCCCAGACCGGCGCTGCCGGTGAAAAGCAGATTGGGGCTTTTGGGGCTGAACTCCGCCGCCCACCTGCGGCAGTAGGCCAGAATCTTGCCCATGTAGTCCCGGACGGGGCCGCCCAGCTCGGGGTCGACGGCGGTGGGGTAGCGCTCCAGCTCAAAAGAATCAAAGCTGCACAGCGCCAGCGGGGAAGCCGCGTTGATCTCCTCCCGGCGCAGGGTGCGGGCCAGTTCCGCCACACAGGAGCAGGGACGGCCGTTGGAAATGCCGGTGTCCTGACAGGCAAGGCAGGTATATTTGGGCACAAACTCCTCCGGCTGATACCCGGCAGCCCGGATAACCCCGTTCAGCGTCTCGCCCGCCTGCTCAAAAGCGCGCTGGGCGGCCAGCCGCTTGGTGATGTCGGCGCCCTGGGCGGCCGTCATCAGGTAGGCGGCGCCCAGACGGGTGCGCTGGGCCTGAGCATCCCCGATCTCGGGATGACGGCGCAAGGCCTCGGTGCGCAGGGCCTCGGCGCGGGTGACGGCACGCTGGCGGCGCGCGGCGACCTCACGCTGGGCGGCGCGGAACAGTTCGTCCTTGGTACGCATGGCTTATCCCTCTGTTTCCTCATCAAATACCGCATTCCAGTTGCGGTTGAACATGTCTTTCATCGGTTTGGCCGGGGCCTTGCCGGTGGCCAGGATGTTGGCGGGGGAGAGCGCTCCCTTGCCGCGCACGGCCTGTACTGTCGTCAGGCCCTGGGAACGCCACGACCGCAGGATGCCGTCCACATAGCGGATGGTGCGGTGGTTCTCGGCGCGCAGCAGGGCCTCCTCGATCATGTCGGCGCCGATGTGCCATTCCTCGTGCCAGCGGGCGACGGCACGGCGGTCCCACTGGGTGAGGGTGTGGGGCTCTACGCCGAACAGCTTTGCGGCTTCGGCACACCATTCCTCCCGCTGCTGGGCGCGGCGCAGATAGCGCTCGGCATCCTCGCCGGTCTCCACACCGGCCTCCCGCCAGCGCACCAGCTCCCGCGCCACGGCGCCCACTGTGCGGCGGCCCTGCCGGGCAACCTCGGCGCAGCAGAGCAGCACCACATCGGGCTGCCATCCGTCGGAAAGGTACAGCCCGACCAGACGCTGCAGGTCGCTGCGGCTCAGCGCCTTGCCGAAAGCCGTCTGGGCCTCCTCACACAGGACCCCCACATAGGGATCGTTGATGCTGGCAAGGTCAATCTCTGCAGCCTGGGCAGCGGGGACAGGGGCGGGCGCAGCCGCTGTGTTGCCGCGCTCTCTTTCCAGCAGCCCGGCGCCTGCCCAGTATTGCAGGGCACGGTTGGCAGCCTCAACGCTTTTGAGCCCCAGATCGTGGGCGATGGTGCGGGCATCAGTGCACCCGGAACTCAGCACATACAGCGCAACGCGGATAAAATCGCCGTCGGTGCGCGGCAGTTGCGAAAAGATCAGCTGCGGCACCGATACGGTATCGCCGCTGAGATTGGCCAGCTTATAGATCATCCCAATATATCCCCCTGAAAAAACCGCAAACTTAAAGCTATTATATCATCGGGCGGAAAATCTGTAAACCGAACCCTGTTCCCCGGAAAAGATTGGCGGGGAAAAAGGCAAAACGCCGAAAATCCCTGCGTGATTTTGGCGGAATTTTTCGGGCTGCCCGGTTGCAAGGTTTTTGCGATGCCACTAAAATAGTAATTAATGATACCATACGCCCGTCCCAGCGGCGGGAAAAGCTGAAAGGAGCTGTGCAGGATGGGAATCAACATGGTCAAACTTCCGACAAAAAAGGCGGATCTGTATTTGCGTGTGGCAAAGGGGCATTTTGCCACCAGCCACAGCCATATCAATTATTATATTGATGTGACGATGCAGAAAACGCGCCTGTCCGAGGCCCGCGCGGTGGCAAGGGAACTGGTTTCCGCCTACAAGCTGACCACCATTGTGGATACGGTTCTCTGCCTGGACGGCACCGAGGTCATCGGCGCCTGCCTGGCCAGCGAACTGACCCGGGACGGATTTGTCAATATGAATGCCCACCAGACCATCTACGTGGTCACCCCGGAGCATACCACCGGCAGCCAGCTGCTTTTCCGGGAAAATATCACCCCCATGATCACCGGCAAGCATGTGCTGATCCTGGCGGCATCGGTCACCACCGGCTATACGGTTCAGGCTGCCATTGAGGCGGTCAAGTATTACGGCGGTATGGTGGCAGGCCTGGCAGCTATCTTTGCCACCGTCAAGGAGTGCGAGGGCTATCCCGTCGCGTCCATCTTTGACCCCAATGACTTGCCCGATTACAAGACCTATGACTCTCATCAGTGCCCGTACTGCAAGGCGGGCCAGCGGATCGACGCTCTGGTCAACAGTTACGGCTATTCCACGCTGTAATGGACCGGAACCTCCGCACAATGCAGTGAACCCAGGCGTCCGGCTGCCAGGAATGGCAGCCGGACGCCTTTTGTCATTCCCGAAAAAAACAGGCAACTCCACCGGACCGCGGCGCAAATGTTGGAGAAAAGAAGATAGAAAAGGGCTGAAATGAACTCCGGCAGCATCCACTTGAAATCCCGGGCCGGATAGAGTACTATGAGAGGAAACAATTGACCCCGGGAGGTGTGTCTGCATGGCGGAGAAGCGTCCGCAGAGGCGGCCGGAAGCCCGGCAGGCTGCGCCGCTGTTTGCCGATGGGAAGAAACGGACCGTGTACGATCAGGATCGGGACACGGAGTATATTCGGCCGCGGCGCAAAAAGAAAAAAAGCAGCGGGAGCGACATTCTGTATACCATCGCCATTGTGATTTTTGCCGCCATTTTCCTGGTCAGCGGCGGAATGCTGCTCAAGCGTCTGTGGGATGACCGGCAGACCGAAAACGAATTTGCCGCCCTGTCAGATCTGATCGACGAGACGGCGACAACAGCAGCCGACGGCGAAAGCGGCAATGCCGAAAAGTTTGCCCGCCTGGTGGAGCGCAACCCGGAATTCATCGGCTGGATCAGCATTGAGGGCACCAATCTGGATTTCCCTGTCATGTATTCTCCCTCGCGGGCGGACTTTTACCTCCGTCACGATTTTGAAGGGGAGTACAGCAATTACGGCGTGCCCTATCTGGACGAGGACTGCACCCTGACGTCGGATGCCCGCAGTGACAACCTCATCATTTACGGCCACAATATGAAGACCGGTACCATTTTCGGATGTCTGACCGGTTACAAGGACGAATCTTATTACAGGGAACATCCCGATATCACCTTTGATACGCTGTACGGCGACGGTACCTATGAGGTCTTTGCTGCCTTTGCCATTGATGTGGCGACGGATACGGGATTTGCCTACAATACGTATATCGATATGGACCAAGCCTCTTTTGACGAGTTTGTCGGGGAGGCCAAGCGCCGCAGTGACGTGGACAGCGGCATCACGCCGCAGTACGGAGACGAACTGCTGACTCTGTCGACCTGTGAATATTCCAGCAGCAACGGACGGTATGTTGTCTGTGCCCGCCGGGTGGAAAATGCCGGCTGAACCTGTCGTAAATCGGCGGCAGGGCTTGCCCCGGCGCCGATGGTGTGGTATGCTTGAAGTGCGCAGACAGCCTGTCTGGATTTTGGTGTAAGAAACTGGAAAGGGAGAATGCGCGCGGCGGGGCGGCCGTTGCCCTTGACGGCCGCCCTGCTTTTTTTGATAAACGGTCCGGGACCCGGGCCGGCAGCGGATACAACCCCACACCTGCCCACGCATATGAATACATATGGACCGAAAGGGCGGATACACGATAACCCAATTCAGAAACGACGGAGGGAACAGATATGTGCGGAATCGTTGGATTTACCGGAAAAGCACAGGTGGCACCGATTCTTCTGGACGGTCTGTCCAAGCTGGAATACCGCGGCTATGACTCGGCTGGCATTGCCGTGGAAAACGCTGCAGGCAAGATCGAGATTGTCAAGGCGAAAGGCCGCCTGCGAGTGTTGTCCGAAATGACCGACGGCGGCGCCACGGTACCCGGCACCTGCGGCATCGGCCATACCCGCTGGGCCACCCACGGCGAACCCTCGGTGGTCAACGCTCATCCCCATTACTCCCGCGACCACAAGATCGCGGTGGTGCACAACGGCATCATTGAAAACTATCAGGAGCTCAAGGACCGTCTGACGGCCCGGGGCTATGAGTTTGTTTCCCAGACCGACACCGAGGTCGTCGCCCAGATGATCGACTATTATTACTGCGGTGAGTCGGCGGGCGATGCTCTTGATGCCATCACCCGCATGATGCTGCATGTCCGCGGCAGCTATGCCCTGGGCATCCTGTTTGCCGACCAGCCCGGCGTGATCTATGCGGTGCGCAAGGACAGCCCGCTCATCGTGGGCGAGTCGGAGCAGGGCAACCTGATCGCTTCCGACGTGCCGGCGCTGCTCAAGTATACCCGCACCGTCTACTACATTGACAACCAGGAGATCGTCCGCCTGACCCCGGACAAGATCGAGTTCTATAACATCGACAAGGAGCCCATTGAGAAAACGCCCTCCACCATCGAGTGGGACGCCGAGGCGGCTGAAAAAGGCGGCTACGAGCATTTCATGATGAAGGAGATCCATGAGCAGCCCGCCGCCGTGCGGGATACCCTCTCGCCCCGCATCAAGGATGGCCGCATCGACCTGTCCGAGATCTCCCTGAATGAGGAGACCATCCGCTCGGTGCGCCGGATGTATATCATCGGCTGCGGCTCCGCCTACCATGTAGGCGTGGCGGCGCGCTATGTCTTTGAGAGCCTGGCTCGCCTGCCGGTGGAGGTGGACGTGGCCAGCGAGTTCCGTTACCGCAACCCTGTTCTGGAGGAAAACTCCCTGGCCGTCATCATCAGCCAGAGCGGCGAGACCGCCGATACCCTGGCCGCTCTGCGTGAATGCCATGCCCGTGGCATCCGCACGCTGGGCATCGTCAACGTGGTGGGCAGCTCCATTGCCCGGGAGGCCGACGCGGTGCTGTACACCTGGGCAGGTCCGGAGATCGCCGTGGCCACCACCAAGGCGTACTCCACCCAGCTGGCAGCCGTCTACCTGCTGGCCACCGAGTTCGGCCGGGTGCGTGGCACGCTGGACGAAGAGCAGTACTCCCATCTGGTGGAGGAACTGGAAGCCCTGCCCGGCAAGATCGAAAAGACCCTTGCGGACAAGGAGCGCATCCAGTGGTTTGCCAGCAAGTATGCGGCGGCCAAGGACGCTTTCTTCATCGGCCGCGGCCTGGACTACGCCGTCTCGCTGGAGGGCAGCCTGAAGTTCAAGGAAATCAGCTACATCCATTCGGAGGCGTTTGCTGCCGGAGAGATGAAGCACGGCCCCATCTCCCTGGTGGAGAAGGGCACTCTGGTTGTGGGCGTGCTGACCCAGCCCGACCTGTATGAAAAGACCATCTCCAACATGGTGGAGGCCAAGAGCCGGGGTGCCTTCCTCATGGGGCTCACCACCTACGGCAACTATAACATCGAGGATACCGCGGGCTTTACGGTCTATGTCCCGCGGACCGATCCCCACTTTGCCACCAGCCTGTCGGTGATTCCGCTGCAGCTGCTGGCCTACTACGTTTCCTGCGCCAAGGGCCTGGATGTGGATAAGCCGCGCAACCTGGCCAAGAGCGTTACGGTGGAATGATCCTGTTTTTGACCGGTTCACACAAAACAAACTGACCAATTTTGTGCAAGATTTGCTCCGTTTGCCCCGTATTTGCAAGGGCAGACGGAGCGAACTTGTGTTATAATACACAAAAAAGACAAATCAGTGAGGCCCGGCGGCTTTGTCCGTGATTGAAGCGCCGCCGTTTGGCCCAGAAGTATATTGCACTGGCAATTTCAGACGATGGAAAGTGCGGCTGCCCGGCCAGGGCGGCAGGGGAGAGGCCGGCCATTTTTACGGCTTCTTGCGCACCGGGACGAGGAACACAATCAGATGAAGCAAGACAACAAACAAATCATACGAGGTCTGCCGCGCCGTGTGGCGCTGATGGCGCTGGACTGTGTGCTGATCACACTGTCCTACCTGATCGCCATCATGCTGCGATTTGACGGCGTGGATGCCTACCAGCGCATCGGGGTTATCCACACCATGACGCCGTGGATGCCCTATATCCTGCTGATCTACCTTCTGGTATTCTGGTTCGGCGGGCTGTATGAGATCCTGTGGGAGTACGCCGGCATGCGGGACCTGGCCAGACTGACACTGCTGTCGGGTCTGGCAACCGGCATTATCATGCTGGTCGACCTCATGCTGGACGGTGTGCTTTACCGCACCGTGCTGGTGCTTGGGGCAGTATTCAATGTTGCCTTTGTGGGCGGCATCCGCCTGTTCTGGCGATTGGTGCGAAGCCTCGCCCTGCAGGCCCAGAACCGCAAGAGGGATCACCGCCGCGGCAAGCATGCCGTCCCGCTGCTCATTGTGGGCGCCGGCAATGCGGGTGCCTGGGCGGTCAATCTGTGCAAAAACAAAAACCGCAGCTTTGGTGACCCGGTGGTCATCGTGGATGATGACCTGACCAAGAAAAACCTGCGGGTCCAGGGCGTGCCGGTGCGAGGCACCATCTCGGACATTCCGGAACTGGTGCGCAAGTACCATATTGCCGAAATCGTCATTGCCATCACCAGCCTGAAGGGCGAACGCCTGAGCGAAGTCATCAACCTCTGCAACTCCACCCACTGCCGGGTGCGGATGCTCTCCGATCCCCAGTCGGTGGATGAGAGCGGCAATCCCACCTCCCGGGGCATGGGCCTGCGCGAACTCAACACCGCTGACTTTCTTTCCCGGGACGAGGTGCAGCTCAACAACGCCCAGATTTCCGAGTACCTGCATGACAAGGTGGTTCTGGTCACCGGCGGCGGCGGATCCATCGGCAGCGAGCTCTGCCGTCAGATCATCCGCTACCGTCCCCGTCAGCTGCTGATTTTCGACATCTACGAAAACTGTGCCTATGAGCTGGAGATGGAACTGCGCAACAAGTATGGCCGCGATCTGCCCATTGTGACGCTGATTGGTTCCATCCGCGACAAGCGCCGTCTGGATGAGGTGTTTGAAACCTATCATCCCTCGGTGGTGTTCCATGCGGCGGCGCACAAGCATGTTCCCCTCATGGAGGTCAGCCCGGCGGAGGCGGTGAAGAACAATGTGTTCGGCACCAAGAACCTGCTGACCTCGGCGGCAGAGCACGACGTCGAGCGCTTTGTCCAGCTGTCCACCGACAAGGCGGTCAACCCCACCAACGTTATGGGATGCACCAAACGCATCTGTGAAATGCTGATCCAGACCTTTGCCCAGAACACCACCATGAAGTGCATGGCGGTCCGTTTCGGCAACGTGCTGGGCAGTCACGGCAGCGTTATTCCGCTTTTTGAGGAACAGATCAAACAGGGCGGCCCCGTCACCATCACCCATCCGGATATCGTCCGCTATTTCATGACCATCACCGAGGCCGCGCAGCTGGTTCTGCAGGCGGGAGCGCTGGCCAAGAGCGGCAGTATCTACGTTCTCGACATGGGCAAGCCGGTCCGCATCATGGACCTTGCCACCCGGCTGATCCGCTTTTACGGCTATGAGCCCAATGTGGATATCGACATCAAGATCACCGGCCTGCGCCCCGGCGAAAAGCTCTACGAGGAGCTGATGCTGGACTCGGAGCAGGACAAGATGATCAAGACCGCCCACGACAAGATTTTTATCGCACCGCCCATGAAAATCGACCTGGCGGAATTTTACAGTGAATTGCAGCAGCTGCAGCAGCACGTCGACAAAAACGACGAGGGAGTTGTGGTGCAGCTGCAGAAGATCGTCCACAGCTATCACCCCAACCGCCGCCTGAACAAGGACCATACGGTCAGCGCCGCCAACGGCAATACCGGCATCCTGGACAAGGCGGAGGTGGCCAAGGCTCTGGCCGAGACCCAGAACACGCCGGACTGACACGGCCGGGAAGGGAGAGAATCCACGTGTATCAGAACTATATCAAACGCCTGCTGGACTTTGTCCTGTCGCTGGCAGCGGTGATCGTGCTTGCCATTCCCATGGGGCTCATTGCGCTGTGGATCAAGCTGGACAGCCCCGGCCCGGTTATGTTCCGCCAGCGCCGGGTGGGCCGGGACCGCACTCACTTCAATATTCTCAAGTTCCGTACCATGCGTGGGGATACCCCTCACGATGTCCCCACCCATCTGTTGAAGAATGCCGATTCCTACATTACAAAGAGCGGGGCGTTCCTGCGCAAGACCAGTCTGGATGAACTGCCCCAGATCTATAACATTCTGGTGGGGCAGATGAGCATTGTCGGCCCCCGCCCGGCGCTGTACAACCAGTACGACCTCATCGAAGCCCGGGAAAAGGTCCACGCCAACGACGTCCGCCCCGGGCTGACCGGTTTGGCCCAGGTCAACGGCCGGGATGAACTGCCCATTGATGTCAAGGCTAAGTATGACGGCGAGTATGCCGCCCATGTGACCTTCGGCATGGACTGCAGCATCTTTTTCCGCACCATCGGGTATGTGTTCCAGCGCCGGGGTGTGGTCGAGGGCGGAACCGGCGCCATGGAAAAACAGAACAAGGAATGAACCGGGAATTTCTGGAAGAAATTTCCTTCATCAGGGCGGCGCGGCCGAAAGACCGTGCCGCCCTTTTTATGGGGCCCAAAAGCCCGGAAATGGCCTGATCATGGGCAAAATGACGGATGTTTGCACCGTGTCTGCGCCGCTGTCGTTTTGCTGCTTTTCCGGCACGGAAAAATTTATACAAGAAAAACCAAAGTGTTTCGTTAAAATATGTTGCAAAAGTCAAGCGGATTGTGTAAAATATACATCAAAGGTATTTGTATTTGGTAAATTTCACAATCACGCAGGCCAGGTGGTGCAGGATGGTAAACTGCACAACAGGGCGCAAGGGCCGGCCGCACTGCGACCGGGCTGTACATTTTGCTAGGTAAGGAGAGGCTGTTATGGCAAACAGGGTATTCCAAAACGTGGTATACCAGATGAAAGACGCAGTGGACCGGGTCGTCGGTGTGGTGGATGAAACCGGTGCGGTCATTTCGTGTTCCGAGCTGGGGCAGATCGGTGAGGTGCGCGAGGGGTTCGCGGCACAGCGCCTGACCTCCGGTGACGCTTTTGTGCGCGATGGCTACGCCTATCACCAGTTCTCAGGCGCAAAGCATAACGATTATGCTGTCTTTGTGGAGGGTACCGACACCACCGCCGAGCAGTTTGCATCGATGCTGTCGATCAGTCTGCAGAGCATCAAACAGTATCACGATGAAAAGTTTGACAAGACCAACTTCATCAAGAATGTGGTGCTGGACAATATCCTGCCCGGCGATATCTACGCCAAGGCGCGGGAGCTGCATTTCGTCTCCGATGTGCCCCGTGTGGTGCTTTTGATCCGTGTCACCAGCGGCAACGACATCTCCGCTTACGACGTGGTCAGCGGGCTTTTCCCCGACAAGCAGAAGGACTTCGTCTTCAACATCAGTGAGACGGATACGGTTCTGGTCAAGGAGATCAAGCCCGACAACAACACCCGCGATATGGAAAAGCTGGCGGCGTCCATTGTGGACACTCTCTCCGGGGAACATTACATCAAGGCAGTCGTGGGCATCGGCACGCCCATCGGCAACGTGAAGGATCTGGCCGCCAGCTTCAAGGAAGCACAGATCGCCATGGAAGTGGGCAAGGTCTTCGATACCGAGCGCCAGGTCATCTCCTACGATCATCTGGGCATTGCCCGCCTGATCTACCAGCTGCCCACCACCCTCTGTGAGGCCTTCCTGCGTGAGGTATTCAAGCAGGACAGCATTGACTCGCTGGACTCCGAAACGCTGTTCACCATCCAGCGCTTTTTTGAGAACAACCTCAACGTCTCCGAGACCAGCCGCGGCCTGTTTGTCCACCGCAACACCCTGGTCTACCGCCTGGAGAAGATCAAAAAGCTCACCGGCCTGGATCTGCGCAAGTTTGACGATGCCATCGTCTTCAAGGTGGCGCTCATGGTCAAGAAGTACCTCTCGGCCAATCCTGCCAAGTATTGATTGCACAGCCGCAGCGGTTGTGTATCCCAGCCAGAAGGCGTCCCCGGAACACCGGGGGCGCCTTTTGCATTGCTGCTGACAAAACCCAGTGGGGCAGGGGCAAAAATCTGTGGCAAACTGCCAAACACCTGTCACAACAACGCAAAAACGATGCAGCGTACAAAAAATTTACAAACTTTCCACAATCGCCCAGCCCGCCGGCAAACGGCGAAGATTTCCCGTATTTACGAGAAAAAGCGGAATTTATGCGGCCGTGCGCCATCTTGACGGGCGGCCTTGTTGCATGGTAAGCTTATTGAGTATAGCCGCGCCCTGCCTGCGGCAAGAGGATGTAGGAGCCGGGCTCCGGCCCGGACGGATGGACACGGAGCGGCAGGGGACATAACAGGAGCAATGAACATGATCGAATTTGAACATGTGACGAAAGTATACGAGACCCAGAACGATGAGAACGTCGCCCTGGAGGACGTCAACCTGCACATTGACGACGGCGAGTTCGTGTTTGTGCTGGGCCATTCCGGTGCGGGCAAGTCCACCTTCCTCAAGCTGATCCTGCTGGAGGAAAAGTGCACCGAGGGTACCGTCATCATCAACGGCCAGGATCTGACAAAGCTCAAGCGCCGCAAGATTCCCTATATCCGCCGTCAGATGGGCGTTGTGTTCCAGGACTTCCGCCTGATCCCCACCATGACCGCCTATGAAAACGTGGCGTTTGCCATGCGGGTCACCAACATTCCCACCCGTCAGATCAAAAAGCGCGTGCCCTATGTGCTGGGTCTGGTGGGACTGGGAGACAAGATGGACCGTCTGCCGGACGAACTTTCCGGCGGCGAGCAGCAGCGCGTGGCTCTGGCCCGCGCCCTGGCCCACAGCCCGAAACTTATCATTGCGGACGAGCCCACCGGCAATATCGACCCTGAGATGAGCTTTGAGATGATGGAGCTGCTGTCGGCCATCAACAGCGTGGGCATCACGGTGGTCGTCGTTACCCATGAGCACGAACTGGTACATCGCTTCAACAAGCGGGTGGTCACCATCGACCACGGACATATCGTATCCGATACCGCCCATCCCGAGGTCGCCGCGGCCTATCAGGCGGCCGGTGGGGTTCTGCCCAACGAATTCGACTACGCACAGTGACGGGAGGAGAATGGCGGTATGCGTTTTTCCAGTTTTACCTATTTGGTACGGCAGGGCCTGCACAGCATGCGGGCCAACCGTTTGATGACTTTTGCCTCCATGGGCGTTCTGACCGTCTGCATGGTGCTGATCGGCCTGGCTTATCTGCTGGGCGTCAACGTGGATGCCATCGTGGAGTATATCGGAGAACAGAACGAGTCCATCGTCTATCTGGAGGATGGACTTTCGGAGGAGCAGATTGCGGACATCGACGCCCAGATCCGCGCTACGCCGGGCGTTGTGTCGGTGACCTACGTCTCGCCGGAGGACGTCCTGGCCACTTACAGCGGCATGCTGGATGAGTATGCCAACATGTACGAGGCCTTTGAAAATGACAATCCCTTCTCGGCCAACTACCGCGTCGTGATCCAGGATATCTCCCAGCTGGAACAGATTTCGGATCAGCTTGGCCAGATTGAAGGGGTTGCCACGGTGTCGGCGCCCTTGGAACTCTCCCATGCCTTCACCTCCATCCAGAAGGTCGTCAGCTACGGCAGCTACGGCCTGGTGGCGGTGCTGGCCATCGTCAGCATCGTCGTCATCAACAATACCATCCGCATTACGGTCTTTGCCCGCCGCAAGGAGATCGGCATCATGAAGCTGGTGGGCGCCACCAATGGGTTCATCCGCTTCCCCTTCTTTGTGGAGGGCACCACCTCCGGCCTGATCTCGGCGGCCATCGCCTCCGGCATCGTATGCGGCGCCTACTATGCCCTGTGCCAGTGGTATGCGGAAAACCCCAGCAACTTCTCCCAGATGTTCGGCGGCCAGCTGGTGCCGCTGTCCAGCGTCTGGTATTATATCGTGGTCGGTTTTGTGGTGCTGGGCTTTGTCCTGTGCGGCATCGGCACGGCCACCAGTATCCGCAAGCATCTGAACGTGTGACCAAACACCATACAGCAGGGAAGGAAGGGCAGGCAGCATGAGAACATTCAAATGGAAACAGACGGTTTCGGTGCTGCTCAGCACCGCCCTGGCTGTTGCGGTGGTGGGAACCTCGGCAAGAGAGGTAACCGCCGCCAGCACCGAGCAGGAACTGCGGGATCAGATTGCCCAGTACCAGCAGCAGCTTGACGACATCAACAACCAGATTTCCGACGCCCAGGATGACAAGGCCGATGCCGAGAGCACCAAAAAACTGCTGGAACAGCAGGCCCAGACCATCCAGAGCCAGATCTCGCTGCTCAGCACCCAGATCGACAATACACAGAATCTCATCAGCTCCAAACAGCAGGAGATCGACCAGAAGCAGGCGGACATCGACGCCAAGCAGGCGGATATTGATGCCCGCTGGGAGGACTTCAAACTCCGCATGAAGGCGATGCAGCAGCTTAACGATGGCGGCTCCATCGCCCTGCTCTCGGCGGCGACCAACCTGTATGAGCTGCTCAGCTTCCAGCAGACGCTGGAGGACATCTACACCAAGGACGAGGAAGTCCTGGCCGAAATGAACGCCGAGTACGAGGATCTCAACAACCAGAAGCAGGAACTGGAGACCGCCAAATCGGAGCTGGAGACCCAGATGACTGCCCTGGCCGACCAGTCCAGCCAGCTGGAATCCAAGCAGGACGAACTGGTGGCCAGCGCCCAGAAACAGAATGAGGCCATCTCCGCCGCCGAAGCACTGGAAAACAGCCTGACTGAGGACCAGAAGGAACTTCAGAAGAAGTACAATCAGGCCATGCAGCAGCTGGACTCGCTGCTGGCCCAGACGGTCAACAACGCAGGAACGCCGCCTATTGTCTGCTCGCTGAACTTCTCCTGCCCGCTGGCATCCTATAAATATCTCACCACCCTGTTCGGCCAGGACGGCCATACCGGCACCGATTTCGCGGCGCCCGGCGGCACACCCATCCACCCCATTGCGGAGGGCGTTGTCATCGCGGCCACCTGGCATGACAGCTACGGCAACTATGTCATGGTCAACCACGGCGCCGATGAAAACGGCAATACCTATGTCTCTCTCTACGCGCACATGCAGTCGCCGGCCTCAGTCAGTGTGGGCCAGACAGTGAGCAAGAGCGATGTTCTCGGCTATGTGGGTAACACGGGTTATTCTTTCGGCAACCACCTGCATCTGGAACTGCGCGTCAACAATGCGCGCACCAATCCCCTCAATTACGTGCCGCACTGACCGGCGTGCGGCTTTTCTGAAATCCGAACCATAAGGGAGATGTCTATTTGCGTATCCGTCACTGGAATTGGAAACGCCTGATCTCCGCCATGCTGTGCACGGCAGCAGCCGCGTCGCTGATTTTGTCCGCGGCGTCTCCCGTGTCGGCGGATGACAAGCTGGACGAACTTCTCAAACAGAAACAGGAATACCAGAAACAGCTGGAGGAAATCAATCAGCAGATCTCTGACAATGAGGCCAACCGTGCCGATGCGGAGGAGCAGAAAGAACTGCTCCAGCAGCAGCAGAGCGTCATCACCAGCCAGATCAACCTCATCACCAGCCAGAAGAACGACGTCAATCAGCAGATCGCCGACAAACAGGCAGAGATCGACCAGAAGCAGGCGGACATTGACGCCAAGCAGGCGGACATCGACCAGCGCTGGGAGGATTTCAAACTCCGCATGAAGGCGATGCAGCAGCTCAACGACGGCGGTTCCATCGCCCTGCTCTCGGCGGCGACCAACCTGTATGAGCTGCTCAGCTTCCAGCAGACGCTGGAGGACATCTACACCAAGGACGAGCAAGTCCTTGCTGAACTGGATGCCGAGTATGACGACCTGAACAACCAGAAGCAGGAGCTGGAAAATGACAAGGCGGACCTGGAATCCAACCTTGCCACCCTGTCCGACCTGGGCGATCAGCTGGACAGCAAGAACGCCGAACTCCAGAGCAGTATCCAGCAGCAGGATGCCACCATCTCCCAGGCGGAGGCTCTGGCCCAGTCCCTGACCGAGGAACAGAAAAAGATCCAGGCGGCTGCCACCGAGGCGGAAAACGCCTATGACTCCTACCTGCAGTCCCAGATCAAGCAGTACGGAACCAGCGTCAAGATCCACTGCTCCCTGGATTTCATCAATCCGCTCAACAGCTACAAGTACATTTCCTGCTATTTTGGCGACGGCGGCCACGGCGGCACCGACTTTGCAGCCCCCGGCGGCACCGACATCCACGCCATGGCGGACGGCGTTGTCACCAACGCCACCTACCATTACAGCTACGGCTACTATGTCATGATCTACCACGGCACGGCGGACGACGGCAACAGCTACGCCACGCTGTACGCCCACATGAATTCCCAGCCCCTGGTCAGCGTGGGCCAGACGGTCAGCAAGGGCCAGCTCATCGGTCATGTGGGAACCACGGGCAACTCTACCGGCAACCATCTGCACCTGGAAATGCGTGTCAATGGCTCCCGCGTCAGCGTATTGCCCTACATTTCCTACTGATCGCAACCTGTGGGAGAAAAAAGAAAGGCTTGCATGGTTATGAAACAGCATAAGATCGTCGTCCGTATTACCTGCCTGATCATTGCGGTACTGATGTGTGTGACACTGTTCGGCTCGGCCGTGGTGTCGCTGCTGGCAATGTAAGACGGAGCACAGAGGGGAGAACAATCTTACTATGAGCAGAAAAGTCAGCCTGAGCGTGGCGGTCACCGTTACGCTGATCGCCATGGCGGTGACCTTCTCGATCACCATGGTCCTGTCCATGAATATGTTCAACAACACCGTCACCAGCGTCAAGAACCGGGAGCGCATGTACAACAAGCTCTCCGAGATCGACCGCTATGTGCGTGCCAACGAATATTTCGACATCAACGAGGATACCCTCAACGATACCATTGCCTCCGGCTATATGCTGGGCATCAGCGACAAATATGCCCGCTACTATTCGGCCCAGGCCTACAATGAGTTGGTGGGCACCCAGTCCGGCCGCCTGATGGGCATCGGTGTGTCGGTGGTCAAGGATGCCTCCTCCGGCTATGCCCGCATCATCCGCGTCTACGCAAACTCCCCGGCGGAGGATCTGGGCTTCGAGGTCGGCGGCTTCATCACATCCATCGGTGACACCAGCGTCAAGAACCTGGCCGACACCGCAGCCATCCAGTCCGCCCTGTTGGGCGAGGAGGGCAGTGTGGTCACCATCCAGTACCTCACCCCCGCCCGGGAGGAGGTCACCCAGGACGTTACCCGCGCCAACTATACGGTCAGCACTGTGTTCGGCCAGATGATCGGCGACAGCTGCGCCTATATCTGCATCGACGATTTCAGTGCCTCCACCGGCACCGAGTTCCGCAATACGGTGGACAGCATGCGCTCCCAGGGCGCCACCAGCTTTGTCTTTGACCTGCGCAACAATCCGGGCAGCAACCTGTCCTCCGCCCTCATCGCGGCGGACTACTGCGTGCCTTCCGGCCTCATGGCTCAGGGCCAGTACAAGGACGGCACGGTGGAGGACCTGCGCGTCTCCGATGACACCGAGATCACCCAGCCCATGGTCTGCATTGTCAACTCGGGCACGGCGGGCGGAGCCGAGCTGTTTGCCAACACGCTGCGCAAGATGGGCGGTGCCACACTGGTGGGCACCGCCACGGCGGGCAAGGGCGTTGTTCTGTCCGACCCTCAGAGTCTGTCCGACGGCAGCGCCATTGTCATCACCCGGGGCCTGATCCTGGACAACGAAGGCCAGAACTGGAACGGCACCGGCCTGACCCCCGATATTGATGCCGCCCTCTCCGCCGACGAGGCCAGCAGCTACTACGACTTTACGGTGGACACCGATCCCCAGATCACCCGTGCCGTCAGCGCGGCGCAGGCATTGACGGGGCAGTGATCCCGGCGTCTGCAACAGGATACAAGCGGTGCGCCCGCCGGTGGGACAACTGCTCCCCGACCCGGGACGCGTATACAGAAACGCGGTGAATCGTGTGCGCAAAACGCGTGGGGCGGTTCACCGCGTTTTGCCGCCATGGCGGGGGCGTGTACCCTTGCGTCCCAGCAACAAGACTTTCCATCCACAATAACAGGAGGTGGGCCCTGTGCCTGCATTGACCGACCTTTCCACCATCCGCAGCCTGTGCGACCGGTACGGGTTTTCTCTGTCCAAGGGATTCGGACAGAACTTCATCATCAATCCCGGGGTCTGCCCCCGCATTGCCGAGTCGGCGGGCATCGGGCCGGAGTGGGGCGTGCTGGAGATCGGCCCCGGCATCGGCGTACTGACCGAACAGCTGGCCATGCGTGCGGCGCGGGTGGTCTCGGTGGAGATCGACCGCCGCCTGCCGCCTCTGCTGGCCGAGACACTGGCCGGATACGAAAACATCCGTATCGTGGAGGGCGACGTCCTCAAGGTGGACCTCAGGGCTCTCGTCCGGGAGGAGTTCGGTGACCGTCCGGTGGCGGTCTGCGCCAATCTGCCCTACTATATCACAAGCCCCATCCTCATGCGCCTGCTGGAAGAACGCCTGCCGGTGAAAAACATCACTGTCATGGTCCAGCGGGAAGCCGCCCAGCGCCTGTGCGCCCCTCCGGGCACCCGGGAGGCGGGGGCCATCAGCTATGCGGTGGACTATTACGCCCAGGCCCACCAGCTGTTCACGGTTCAGCCGGGCAGCTTTTATCCTGCCCCCAAGGTCACCAGCGCGGTCATCCGGCTGGATGTGCGCAAAACGCCCAAGGGGGATCTTACCCCGGAAGCGGAGAAAGGGCTTTTCCGTCTGGTGCGGGCGGCCTTTTCCCAGCGGCGCAAGACGGCGGCCAACGCCATCTCCTCCGGTCTCAAGGCGGACAAGGCGGCTGTGCTGCATGCTATGGAGGAGACGGGCCTGGATGTCCGCCTGCGCCCCGAACAGATGACGCTGCAGGATTTCCTCAATCTGCGGGCTCAGCTGGAGTGCGACGGCGTACAGCCTGCCGGGGACGGGACGGCAGCCGACTGAAACCGGGGAAAGGAAAGACCCGGCGCCCCGGTATCCGGCTTGCCTGTGCGGGCTGGATGTGTTACACTATATCCGGTACAATGGCTTCCCTGCATGGGGCGGGGAGCGCAAGCAAAACAGCTTAAGGAGAGTTGACCAATGACTGAGCAAGCAATTCTGGACGCGGTTCAGGAAATTTTCCGCGATAATTTTGACGATGATACCCTGGTGATCACCCGCGATACCTGCGCCGATGATATCGAGGACTGGGACAGCCTGGAGCAGATCAACCTGCTTACCGCCATCGAGAAGAAATTCTCCATCAAGTTCAAGCTGGCGGACGTCCGCGGCCTCAAGGACGTGGGCGACCTGCTGGATCTGGTCAAGCGGATGGTGGGCTGAGCCTTCCGCCGCGAAAACACAAAGCCTTTGGGCGGGCCGTGCGCCCGCCCTTTGCCGTATCCGGACCCATTGACAAGGAGGTCACGCATGAACCATTATACGCTGGCCGATATGCAGCCCGGCCTGACCGAATCCTTTACCGTCACCGTTACCCAGGAGATGATGGACGCCTTTCTCCGCATCACCGGGGACTGCTCTCCCATTCATGTGGACGAGGAGTATGCCCAGGGCCGGGGCTATCCCGGCCGGGTGGTCTACGGCATGCTGGGAGCAAGTTTTTTCTCCACGCTGGCGGGGGTCTATCTTCCCGGCGAGCATTGCCTGCTCCACGGGGTGGAGTGCAAGTTCGCCCGGCCGGTGTTTGTAGGGGATACCCTCACCATCTCCGGCACCGTGACTCATGTGAGCGAAGCCGTCAGTGAGGCCGAGATCAAGGCGACCATCACCAACCAGGACGGGAAAAAGGTCACGCGAGGAATCATTCGGGCGGGACTTGCCAAATAATAACCCTAATGCAGCTTTAAGGAGGACCTTTTATGGCATATACCTATCTCATCACCGGTGCCACCAGCGATGTGGGCACCGCGCTGATCGACCGCCTGCTGGACGGAGCCCCCTCCGACACGCTGGTGCTGGCCCAGGGCTGCGGCGACGTGGAAAAGCTCGCCCCTCTGTGCCAGAAATATCCCGGTCAGGTGCGGCCCTTTGACGTGGATCTGTCGGATATGCTCAAGGTAGATGCGTTCATCCGCCTGCTGGAGCAGACGGCTCCGGTACCCACCCACTTTGTCCATCTGCCTGCTCTGCCGGTGGTGAACACCCGTTTCAAGAATTTTGATGAGGAGCGCTTTGCCCGGGATATGGAGATCCAGGTGCACAGTGCCGTCAAGATCTGCCGGGTATTTGTGCCCAAGATGGCAAAGGCCGGCTTTGGCCGGGTGCTGTTCATCCAGACCAGCTATACCATTGGCTGCCCGCCCAAGAACACTGCGGCCTACGTCATGGCAAAGAGCGCCATCGGCGGCCTGGTCAAGAGCCTGGCGGTGGAGTATGCCCGCCAGGGTGTCACGGTCAACTGCGTGGCCCCCAGCATGATGGAGACCCACTTCCTCAAGGATACACCCGACCTTATCGTCCAGGCCGCTGCCGCCGACAATCCCATGGGCCGCAATGCCACCCCCGCCGATGTGGTCCCCGCCATGGCGTTCCTGCTGTCGGAGGAGGCTCGCTTCATCACCGGCGTCACGCTGCCGGTCACGGGAGGTTCCGCCATTGTCTGATGTGGTATACCGCCTGGCCCGCCTGGGCGAGGACGAAGCCATCCGCGACTTCATCAACAGCCATTTTGATATGCGGCTGCCGCTCATCAACCGCAAGGAGTTCTACCATCACTACTACGCGGGCAGGGGAGGGGTTCCCCAGTTCGCGGTGGCGGAGCAGGACGGCCATTATCTGAGCGCGGCGGGGTATATCCTGGCCAATGCCTCGGAGACGCCC
This sequence comes from uncultured Gemmiger sp., assembly GCA_944388125.1. Classification (GTDB taxonomy): domain Bacteria; phylum Bacillota; class Clostridia; order Oscillospirales; family Ruminococcaceae; genus Gemmiger. Next base: position 57,327 of record CALXHO010000007.1, read on the forward strand.
GATGTGTGGGTGTCCATCTGGGTGGCGGAAAAGGGTCATAACGGGGTCGGACTGGAACTGATGAACGCTCTGCCGGAACTGACCCATGCCCGGGTGCTGGCCTGCAATAATATCCGTGCGGCCACCTGTGCCCTCTATCATTTTCTGGGCTGGAAGGCCGAGCGGATGAACCACTATTACCGTCTGGCCAATCTGCCGTCCTACCAGCTGGCACAGTTCACGCAAAAGACTATCCTGCCGGTGCAGAGCGGGCGCATCCTCACCCCGGTGCGCACGGCGGCCGACCTGATTCCCCTGGGGGTGCCCGCGTCGGGTCATACGCCCCGCAAGGACGTATGGTATCTGCGGCGGCGGTATTTCCATTACCCGCATTTCCATTATCATGTATGGGCGGCCATGGAGGCCGGCAGGCCGCTGGCCTACGTAGTCACCCGCACTGTCCCGGCGGAGGAGACCGGCTGTGTGCCGGTGATCCGTCTGGTGGACTATATCGGTCCCGACGAGATACTGCCCACCATCGGCAGGGCGCTGGACACCATTCTGAGGGCGTCGGGGGCCGAGTATATGGACTGCTACAACGCCGGCATCCCGGCGGAAATCTGGCGCGCCGCGGGCTTCTGCGAGAGGGTCCCGGGGGACGGGACGGTCATTCCCAATTACCTTTCACCGCCCCTGCGGGAAAACACCGAATACTACTATTTCACCAACCGCCCGGAAGGCTTTGTCATCTTCAAGGCGGACGGTGACCAGGACAGGCCCAACCTGCCCGCCGACGAATGACTGCCTGACAGGCAGAACTGCTTTACAGTCCGTAATCCTCCAGACGCTGCTGCAGTTCGGCTTCATCGGCGACAGTGACGCCCTGCTGCAGGGCGAGCACATCGTTTTCGGGCAGCAGCCGGGTGTAGATGTCGTACTCGGCCAGGGGGCCGGAGCCGTCGGCTGCGTACAGGGCAAGATGCCCGCCGTTGTCCTTGAGCAGATAGCCGGCGGATTGCTGAGCCTGCGGACGGCTGCCCAGGGCAAACCACAGCGCACAGGCCACAATGCACAGCAGTGCCAGGGCTCCCAGCAGGGAAAAGTAGAGGATCCAGCCGCGTTTGTGCTCATTTTGCATGGTGTTTGCGCCCCTTTCCGCCGCCCGGAATGCGCGGCCTGAAAAAATCACGTTGCTGCACACAGTATGCCCGTGCCGGAGCAATGGTAACCCTTTTTGTTGTGAATTTTTCATTGACGCCTATACTTTTGGCAATACTTTGTGTTATAATTCAGTCTATGGTATCTTCGGCATCTGCGTGACTGCGGGTGGGAGAGGGGATACCTTGTCAGATTGTTGAACAGTTTCCCGCAAAGGAGGCGGTCCCCATAGACCCCAAAAAAGAACGGCATATTTCGGTCGGCGGTGCCAAGAATCCGTCGGATCCCGGACAGAATGCCGGAACACCCGCCGCAGGCGGTAAAAAGAAAAAGCCCCGCAAGCGCCGTCACAGCGTTTGGGGATATATCTGGCGGACGTTTGTCTGCCTGTTCTGTGTCGGCATCATGGCATGCAGCGTGGCGGGTGTGCTTCTGGCAATGTACATTGTAGAAGTCACTGCCAACGACACCGAACTGGACCTGGACAACCAGAAACTGAAACAGACGACCATCGTCTATGCCCTCAACCGGGATACCAACGAGTGGGAACCTTACGCCACCTTCTCGGGCAGCGACAACCGTATCTGGAAGTCTCTGGATGAGATGCCGGAGTATCTTCAGCAGGCGGTCATCGCCGTTGAGGACAAGGACTTTATGAACGAGCCCGGCATCAACATCAAGCGTACCATCGGTGCAGCCCTCAACGAGTTCACCGGCAACGCCATTTACGGCCAGACCACCGGTGCCTCCACCCTGGAGCAGCAGCTGGTCAAGAACCTGACCAAGGATGATGACGTGGGCGGCATTGACGGTTACCTGCGTAAAGTCCGTGAGATTTTCCGCGCCATCGGTCTGTGCAACCGGTACAGCAAGGCCACTATTCTGGAAGCCTACCTCAACACCATCCCCCTGACGGGACAGATCTACGGCATGGAGGTCGGTGCCCAGACCTACTTTGGCAAGACGGTCTCCGACCTGACGCTGAGTGAGTGCGCAGTGCTGGCATCCATCACCAAGAACCCTACCAGCTACAACCCCTTCACCAACCCGGAAAATCTGCAGACCCGCCGCAACCATGTCCTGAAAGAGATGTACAATCAGGGCTATATCACCGAGGAAGAATATAACTCTGCCTGTGCGGAGCCCATCACCCTGGTGGAAAGCTCTTCCTCCACCAAGACGGCTACGGTCAGTTCCAACAACTCCTACTTCACCGACGCGCTGTACAACGACCTGGTCCAGGCCATCATGGAGACCTACAACATGACCAACCAGGAGGCCCAGAGCGAGGTGCTCAACGGCGGTCTGCGCGTCTACTCCACGGTGGACACCAAGGTCCAGACCTCTCTGGAAAACCTCATGCTCAACGAGAATGACGATATCTTCCCGGCTCTGTGGCATGATGAGGAGGTGGAGACCTCCATCCCCGCCGACGGTGAGGTCACCTACGACGATGACGGTCTGCCCCTGCAGGAAAACTCCGACGGCGACATGGTCTCCGTCTTTGGTCAGGATGCCATCCCCGTCTATGCGGATGATGAGAATACCACCTTCAAGACCACGGTGAATGAGGACAACAATACCCTGGTCTTCTATGAAAAGGTCCGTACCCAGGCGGCAGCCGCCGTTGTGGATTACGACGGCCAGGTGGTTGCCGTGGTCGGCGGCCTGGGCGAGAAGAAATACGACCTGGTATTCAACCGCGCCACCGAACCCCACCAGACCGGTTCTACCATGAAGCCTATTGCGGCCTACTGCCTTGCCATCGACAATGGCCTGACGACCTATTCCTCCCGCCAGATTGATCTGGGCATCTACACGGCAGCGGACAAAAAGGTCCTCAAGAGCCAGTATTCCTATCTGGATCCCTTTGCAGCCAGCACCCTGGCCCGTGACGATGTCTGGCGCTCCTGGCCTGAGAACTACGGCGGATCGGGCGGCGACGGTGCAACGGTGCTCACCTATGACGCCCTGCAGCAGTCGCTGAATACCGTCGCCGTGCGTATCGGCCAGCTGGTCGGCACCGAGATGATGTTCAACTTTGCCCATGACACCCTCCAGTGCACCTACCTGAATGCCGAGACGGACATGGACTATGCACCTCTGGTTCTGGGCGCCCAGTCCCGCGGTCTGACCACCGTCCAGCTGGCGGCGGCCTACACCATCTTCTACGACGGCACCTACACCACACCGCATTATTTCACGGAAGTCTACGATTATCAGGACAACCTTTATCTGGATAACTCCAAGCGGATTTCCACGACCCAGGCCATCAAGCCTTCCACAGCGACGATCATGAACCGTATGCTGCAGAACGTCCTGAAGACCGGTACTGCCCGCGGTATGGTACCTGACACCGAGAACAATATCCCGGCTGCGGCCAAGACCGGTACGACTTCCGACTTCAAGGACTTCACCTTCGCGGGACTGACGCCGTACTATGTCACGGCAGTCTGGTGGGGCTTTGACGATCCGACTCCCATGGACACCTATGGCGTTACAAGTGGTAAACCCACGCAGGTCCTGTGGAAGAGTCTGATGGAAGAAGTCCTGGCTGACAAGGAGTACAAGGACTTCCCCATGGCCGATGACGTTGTGACCAAGCAGTTTGACCCGTCCACCGGTTCCATCATTTCGGGCGGCGGTCTCACCGGTTACTACACCGAGGACAACCTCCCAGAGAACTATACCGATGACGTGGATCCCTATGCGGCTGACGCTCTGAACGCCGCCACCAGCACGGCGGGGTAAGCAGTCGTTCGCCCGCCATAAACAGTAACAAGCATTTTACGGTAAATCTCACGGCAGTTTGATTGCGTGAGGTTTGCCGTAAAATTTTATTGTGTCTTTTCCGGAGAATGGTGAACAGGATGTGTGTCCAAAACAGACAGAAAGAACTCCCGGAGGGGACAGTCGGCGCCTTTTTGCAATAGAACAAATTCACAAAAAAGGAAAAATAAATCCGGTTGAAAGATGTAATGATCGCCAAAAAGTGTGTCCCGGAAGGGCAAAACCGGTATTTTTGCTTGCATACCGCGTACACACATGGTATGATTATCCTTGTTTCAGAAACAAATGTACTTGAGGGAGGGACAATATGAGCGAACGGCGTTTCCTTTTGGTAGACACGTCGGTTTTGCCTGACGTTTTTCTCAAAGTGCTGGAAGCCAAGCAGCTTTTGGCTGCCGGGGAAGTGACCAACATCTCGGCTGCGGCACGGCGGGCAGGTATTTCGCGCAGCGCTTTTTATAAATATAAGGACTGTGTCTTTGATGCTGAGACCGGCCGTGAAACGATCACCGTCATTGCCACGCTGCTGGATAAAACCGGAGCACTGCAAAGTCTGTTGTCGGGGATTTCGGCGGCGGGGGCGTCCATTGTGACCATCACCCAGTCCCGGCCGGAAAACGGTGCGGCGCAGGTGGAAGTCACAGTGCGCACCGGCATGATGCAGATGAGTGTGGAGAACATGCTGATGCATCTATCGCGTCAGCCCAACGTGGTCGAAGTTCACCGCGGCACCTGAGGCCGCGCCGGTAGTTGTGAGGGGAGAGATTACACATGGCAAAAATCGCGATCATGGGGTTCGGCACGGTAGGCAGCGGCGTGCTGGAAGTATGCCGCAAAAATGCCGCGGCCATTGCCCGGCGGGCGGGGGAGCCCGTTGAGGTCAAATACATTCTGGATGTGCGGGATTTTTCCGACAGCCCGGACGCGGCACTGTTTGTCAAGGACCTGGATGTCATTCTGGCCGACCCGGAAGTGCGTGTGGTGGTCGAGACCATCGGCGGCACCCGCTTTGCCTACCCGTATGTCCGCCGCTGCCTGGAAAGCGGCCGCAGCGTCTGCACCAGCAACAAGGAGATGGTGGCCACATACGGCGCCGAGCTGCTGGCCCTGGCGCGGGAGCACGGTGCAGCTTTTCTGTTTGAGGCCAGCGTGGGCGGAGGTACGCCCATCATCACCCCCATGCATCAGTGCCTGGCGGCCAACCATATCAGCCAGATCGAAGGCATCGTCAACGGTACCACCAACTTCATGCTGACCAAGATGAAGCGGGAGGGCATGAGTTTCGAGGAAGCGCTCCATCTGGCCCAGAAGCTGGGCTACGCCGAGACCAAAGACCCCGGCGATGACGTGGATGGCCGGGACGCCTGCCGCAAGATTGCCATTCTGGCCAGCCTGGCCTGCGGCCATCATATTTACCCGGACAACATTCCCACCCGTGGCATCCGGGAGCTGACCGCCCTGGATGTGAAGGCGGCGGAATCTCTGGAATGCGTCATCAAGCTCATTGCCTGGTACCGGGAGGAGGCCGACGGCGGTCTGAGCGCCGGCGTGGAGCCCATGCTGGTGCCGGATTCCAACCAGCTGGCCGGAGTGGATGACGTATTCAACGCCATCCTGGTCAAGGGCGATATGCTGGGTGATGTGGTGTTCTACGGCAAGGGCGCGGGCAAGCTGCCCACTGCCAGTGCTGTGGTAGCCGATGTCATCGACGCGCTCAAGGAAGGCTCGGCGGTGCATGACAGCCTGTTCTGGCAACCTGCCGATAAGCTGGACCATATGCTGGAGGACAAAAAGACTTATACCTGGTGTGTCCGGGTACGGGGCGGCGCCTACGGATTCTCGCTGCCCATGGAGCCGGTCCGCTCGGAAAACGGCCAGACTGTCTGCCGTGTGAACGGCGCCACCCGGGCGCAGATCGACGCGCTGGCCGCCGAGATGCGGACCCGCGGCTGCGAGATGCTGCTGGCCCTCAAACAGATGCCGATGTAACGTCAAAGGGAGGAACTGCATACAATGATTACGGTCACCGTACCCGCGACCAGTGCCAACGTCGGCGCGGGGTTCGACTCGCTGGGCCTGGCGCTCTCGATGCATAACGTCTTTACCTTTGAGGAGGCGGACCGCATCTATATCTCGTCGGTGGACGACACGCGGGTGCCCGCAGGGGCAAACAACCTGGTTTTCCGCAGCGCCCGGGCCGTCTATGACCAGCTGGGCATTCCGCTGCCGGGGCTGCGCATCACCCAACGCAACGACATTCCCATGGCCCGCGGACTGGGGTCCAGCTCCGCCTGCATTGTGGCAGGCATCCTGGGCGCCAACGCCCTGCTGGGCGGCCGCCTGACCAAACGCCAGATGCTGACCCTGGCCACCGCCATTGAGGGCCATCCCGACAATGTGGCGCCTGCCATGCTGGGCGGCTTTGTGACCAGTGTCTATGATGAGGGCCAGGTCTACACCGTCAAGAAGCACATCGATGAGGAACTGGCATTTGCCGCCTTTGTGCCCAACTTCGGCCTGCTGACTGCCAAGGCACGTGCGGCCCTGCCCCAGATGGTATCCCACAAGGACGCCGTCTACAATCTGTCGCGGGCGGCGCTGGCCACGGCGGCCTTCTGTGACGGCGACTACGACCTGCTGGGCGTTGCCACCAAGGACGCGCTGCACCAGAGCTACCGCCTGCCGCTGATTCCCGGCGGGGATGAGGTTTTCGAGCTGGCACTTGACATGGGCGCTCTGGCCGTGTATATTTCGGGTGCGGGGCCCACCATTATGGCGGTGGTCCGCCGAAACGATAAGGAATTCTTTGAGCGGGCGTCAGCGGCGCTGGCGGCCGATGAAAAACTCAAGGCTTTCACCGTTCACCGGCTGTTGGCCGACAATGTCGGCGCGACCGTGCGGTGACCGTGCAAATAGAAACCGGCTGCGGGCCGACCCTCGGGCATACCGCGGCAAACGAATGGGGAGGAATTTCACGATATGGGACTGATCGTACAAAAGTTTGGTGGTACCTCGGTCAAGGACCGCAACCGCATTTTCAACGTGGCGCGCATCGTCGCCAATACCCGCAAGGCGGGCAATGACGTTGTTGTGGTAGTTTCGGCCCAGGGTGACACGACGGATGATCTGATTGCCAAGGCGGCGGAAATCTCCGGCAACCCTTCCGACCGGGAGATGGATATGCTGCTGGCCACCGGCGAGCAGATTTCCATTGCGCTGCTGACCATGGCGCTGCAGGAGCTGGGCGTCTCGGCCATCAGCCTGACGGGCTGGCAGGCCGGGTTCAGCACCGACCGGGCCT